>CALCNF010000653.1 GCA_937897815.1 uncultured Pseudomonadota bacterium
CCGCCAGCACGCCGCGGCGCGCCTTCAGGGTCTCGCCCTTGATCTTCAGGGCGCCTGCCAGGTGCTGCTTGAGCTCGCGAAGCACGCGCTGCAGGCGCGCCTGGGCCAGGGCGCCCGCCTCGCCGATGACCAGACCTCGGTAACCCGTCAACTCCGCCTCGAGGTTGGCGAGGAACGGCTCAGCAGCCGGCTGCTCTTTGGCGGCGTCTCGCATACGAGCGAGCTCCTTGTTGAGGGTCGTCACGAAGAAGAACTTACGGCGAAGCTTCTTGTCCGCGAGCGCCGCGTTGAAGATCTTCGTGAAGCGCCCTGAAAACTCGCTCGCGCCACGCTTCGAGAGGCGGGCCAGCCAGCGGTAGAAGGCGTTGGGGTCTTCGAACTGCTCAATCTGCCCTTTGAGCTCTGTCATCAGCGGGTAGTAGTCCTGAACGAAGCTCTGAACGATGTCATCCGCCTCGTCATACCGGCAGTTGTAAAAGAGGATCAGGGCCTGGAGCACGCGGCTCTCCGGAAAGTACTGGTCCGTGAAGAACGGGGAGTTCAGCGTGTGGAGGTTGCCCAGCGCGCGCGGGTAGTTCTTCAACTGGAAGTAGACCCAACTCACCTCGAAGAGCGAGTCGAGCCAGTCGTCGTCGTCCTGGGTGACCTGGTCGTAGTAGCGAACGGCGACCGCGTACTGACGCGTCGAGAAGAACAAGCGTCCCAGCGCGAGGGTGGCCATGGCGGAGACCCGATCGACGGTGTCGCTTGAGAGCCCGCCTCGCTGCTCACGGAGGATCGCCTTGAAGGCCTTGGCCGCCAGCTTGAGCTGCTCGGCGTCCGCCTTCTCGGGCTCGACCTGCAGCTTCGACAGCTGCACGTGGATCACGCCCGAGAGATAGCGGGCCCGAACGAAGAGGTCGCTGTCTTTCTTCGAGACCTCATTGAATCTCATAAGCGCAGCGTCGAGGTTGCCTTCGCCGAAGTAGTACTGGCCCACGAGGAAGTGGAGCTCATCCTGGAAGTCCGGGGGATAGATGTCTGGCGAATAGTCCTCGATTCGCGAGAGAACGCTCGTGTCCGCGTCGGTGGCCCGGGCGATCCGGAGCAGGCTTGGCAGGGTCTGCCGATACTTCGGGTGATCGTCACCGGCCTCCACGATCGGCTCAAATTGAAGGAGCGCGCTTTGGTGAAGCTCGAGCTCCAGCAGGGCGACACCGAGGTTGTACCGCGCCTCCTTGCTGGTTGGCCCCTCGGGATCAGCGTTCTCGACAATGTCGTCAAACCGGAGGGCGGCCGAGAGGTACTCCTCGTCCGCGATGAGCCGCCTTCCGTCCGCGAGGAGGGTCTCGGCCTGAGCGCTGCTCAGGCTGTAGGAGCTCTCGGGCTCTTCATCTACCGAGCCCATGTCCTCGGGGGCCAGATCCATGACCTCCTGGCCATGGGAGACCCCAGTGAAGAGGATCATCGCCACCAGGATGATCCCGGGAAGCGCGAGGCGAGCGATGTATCGACTCATCGAGTTCCTCCGAAGAGCGGGCTGCGGGAATAGGCCGAACGCAAGCCGTGAATGTATAGCTCCCGCACACGAACGCGGTCAAGCGGACGCGCTGGCGCACGAGGGCGTGCTCGCGGGCGGGCGCGAGCGACCGAGCGCTCACGCCCACCGAACCCCGGCGAGTGACCCGACGCTGAGTTTCGGGTACGGTTCTCTCGAAATCAGCGGCTCAAGGAGCTCTAATGACCCTGCGTATCCTGGCGATCTTCGGCCTCTCAATCTGCCTCGTGGCTTGTGATTCCGATGATGGTGGTGACTCCAATTCCGGAAACACCGGCTCCGCATCTACTGAGGAGGGCAACTTCGTCTCCGCGCCAGACGATGGATGTCTGTCGATGCAGATCGGTGAGGCGGACGTGCCGCACATGGGACCCGGGGCTGGAATCTCGGGGCTCGTCGTCGACAATCAGTGCAATCCGCTCTCGGGCTTTAAGGTGCTCTGCTGCACCGATGAGAGCTGCGTCCCGACGGACACGCTGGCCGATGGCACCTTCTACCTGGGCGGAATCATGAATGAGATCCCGAGAAAGGTGCGAATCGTGGGCGTCACCCAGGGTTACTATGACGCCCTCATCTACCTGGCCGTCTCGGGAGACAGCCTCACGGTCGCCTCGAAGCCCATCGTGCTCGCGCCGCTCAGCGATTATGTCACGCTGGGCGTCGAAGCTGGCGGCACCGCCACCCTCGCTGATGGACAGCTGGAGGTCACGGTGGCGCCTGGCGCCATGAAGTACCCTCTCGGTCACTTCACGGAGGAGCTGAGCGCGCAGCGCGTGGACATGTCGCTCGTGGGCCCATTCGATATGACCCCCTGGTCAGAGCGTGACGGGTCCATGGCCTTCGTATTCGATCCCTACGAGATGAAGGTCGAGCCCTCGGAGAGCGGCGAGGACGCCTTGACGATCGCCATCCACGCCGAGGACCACGCGCCGGCGGGCACCGTCTATGATCTGTGGTCGGCTGACACCCATTACGCTCATATGATCCCCGCTGGCACGGCCACCGTCGGGGACGACGGCGTGATCCGCGTCGACGCGGGACACACGATCAAGGAACTTCAGACCCTCGTGATCGCACCCCAGTGAATCGATTGACAGGTCACCGAGCCGACCGGATGATGCACCCGTAATGAACACTCGCCGACCGATGACGCTGATGGTGGCCCTGGCCCTCGTTCTCCTCGCCCTGACACCGGGGTGTGCGGACGAAGAGGTCTTCATTGATTGCCCCTTCTCCAACTCCATCGAGGAGTCGTGCACGTCTCTCGACGAGACGGTCGCGTTCACCTGCGTGGTCGAGTCTCATCCCTTCTGCCTGGAGGAGATCTGCGCCAGCTGGGAGGGGAGCCGCTCTTTTTGCACGGAGGCTTGTGAAGCGGACGCCGACTGTCCGGCTGAGTCGACCTGCAAGCAGTCTCTCGGGCTGAAGTTCTGCGTGCCCGACGAGGAGATCGTGACCGCCAACTAGGCACGGTCTCGCTCAGCCCTCTCGGGTCTCGAAGGCGCTCTGAAGCCAGCGGATCCGCCAGCGCCACCAGGCGCTTCGCTCGACGGAGATCACGTCGAACCGCACAGCTGATGGCCTCCATGTAGACCGCAGCAACCAGCGACGGGTCAGGCGTTCGATCCGCCAGCGCTTCTCGGGTCCGATCGTGTAGCTCGGGCCCCCCGCGAAGCCCGCGCGGGAGGTGCGAACCTCCACGACGACCAGGGTGTCGCCTTCCCGGGCCAGGAGATCGAGCTCGCCACCTGCGCAGCGCCAGTTCTGCTCCAGTACACGCAGGCCTCGTCGACAGAGGTATCGGCGTGCCTTGCGCTCGCCAATGCGGCCCAGCTTCTGTCTCGCGAAGCTCACGAGCCCGGGACTCGAAAGCTCCTGCGATGGATCGGGCACGGTCCGTGCTCTCGAATGGCCGCCGCGTGGGCGGCCGTCGGGTATCCCTTGTGGCGGTCAAAGCCGTACACAGGCCATCGCTCGTGGTGCTCGAGCATGAGGCGATCCCGCGTAACCTTGGCCAGGATGGAGGCCGCGGCGATGTGCAACGATCGGGCGTCCCCCTTCACGATAGGCCGCTGCTCCACGTGATCGGGTAGGGGGGCGCGTTGGTTGCCGTCCACGAGGACGAGCGCGTGGCTCAGGTCGGGTCGCTCTTGCATCACACCCTCCCAAGAGAGCGCCATGGCGTGAAGTGATGCGCGGAGGATGTTCATCTCGTCGATGACCGGCGCCTCCACCGACATCACAGAGGTCGCGACCGCCCCCTGCAGGATCGGCTCGTAGAGCGCCTCTCTTTGTCGCTCTGTGAGACGTTTAGAGTCGTCTAGCCCCTCGATCGCCACGTCGGTTGGGAGGATGACCGCGGCGGCGACCACCGGACCGGCCAAAGGGCCACGACCGGCCTCGTCAAGACCCAGGAGCAGGTCATAGCCCTGGGCGCGGGCCCACGACTCCACCTGTCCGCAGACGATCGGTGAAGGGGCGCTCCCGAAGAGGTCGAGCTCACCCTTGCGTGCCAAAGCGGATTAGCTTCGGCTGCGTCCGCCGCCGTGAACGTCCCGGAGGTTACGGACGCGTGCGGCCTTTCCGATGCGCTCGCGCAGGTAGTACAGGCGGCTGCGTCGCACGCGACCGCGGTCCTTGACCTCGATGGTCGCCAGACGCGGGCTGTGCAGCGGGAAGACACGCTCAACGCCGACACCGTAAGAGAGCTTACGGACGGTGAAGGTCGAGCGTACGCCGTTGTTGTGCCGGGAGATGCAGGTGCCCTCGAAGACCTGGACACGCTCCTTCTCGCCCTCGCGAATACGGACGTGGACGCGCAGGGTGTCGCCAGCCCGGAACTCCGGGATGTCCTGTCGCGTCTCAAGGCTGTCGAGATTTTCGATGATGCTGATGGAGCTCATGGGGCTCTCCCGGCGAGTGTCTATCGATCTCCCAGCAAGCGATCCAAGATGATGGACACCGCTGAGCGAACGGAGAGGTGATTGTAGTCGCCGCGACCCTCGACCGCCCGCACTCCGGGAAGCCATTGGTCACAACGTTGAAGGAATTCGTCTGTGAGTCCCCAGCCCGTCCCAAACAGGAGGAGCAGGGGGCCATCCTCTGCCTCAATCCGCTCGCGGAGAGAGTCGTAAGGGATGGTCTCCCGATCCAGGTTGGCTCCAGTAGCCACCCACAGTGGCCGGCGCCCACACTTCGTCTCGATGTCCAGCGAGGCGTCCTCGGTAGAGGCCGCTACGCGAACCCGAGTGAAGGCTTCACCCCGGATCGGATTGTAGGTCGTGCCTTCACCCTCCTGCCAGTGAGCGATGATCCGAGAGACCAGCGACCGCTGCTGTTCGAGGGGGGTGACGATGTACATCCCACGGACGTCATAGGTCCGGGAGGCACGAGCCAGGTCATGAATGTCAAGGTTGGTGACCGCGGTGGTCACCACATCACCCTTGCGATTGCGCACGGGGTGATGAACGAGGGCGACATAGATATCCATTACACCCGTGAGATCAAGAGTTTTCTTTAGAAGAGCGTTCTAAATCAGTCATAAAACGCTCCATTAGGTCCGGACGGCTCGCGCGGGTTCGCTCGAGCCGCTGTTCCAGTTTCCAATCCGCGATCTTCTTGTGGTCGCCTGAGAGGAGGATCTCGGGCACCTCGCGACCGCGCCACATTCGAGGTCGAGTGTACTGGGGGTGCTCCAGG
>CALCNF010000654.1 GCA_937897815.1 uncultured Pseudomonadota bacterium
AGATGAGACCATCCGCCGTAAGGCCGGTAAGGCCGCCAAGTAAGGCGAGGGTAGGAATATGAGCACTCAGACAACGACAGCATCTTGGAAGCGCCGAAAGCTTCGCGTGCGTAAGAAGGTCAGCGGAACGGTCGCGCGCCCCCGCATGACCGTCTTCAAGTCCAACAAGCACATCTACGCGCAGGTGATCGATGACGTGACGGGCACCACGCTCGCCGCGGCCTCGACCCAGAGCGCCGAGATTCGCGAGGAGGCCGCGAAGGCTAAGAAGACCGAGGCAGCCGCCCTGGTCGGTGGCCTGGTCGCCAAGCGATGCGCCGACGCGAAGATCGAGTCCGTGGTCTTCGACCGCAACGGTTACAAGTACACAGGTCGCATCGCGGCCGTCGCCGCCGCCGCCCGTGAGGGTGGCCTCAAGTTCTAGGCGAGAGGGAGCACACGACATGAGCAACAACGAACGTCGAGAGCGCCGAGATTCGCGCGAAGATGATGGCCTGATCGACAACGTCATCGAGATCAACCGTGTCTCGAAGGTGGTCAAGGGTGGTCGTCGGTTCTCCTTCACCGCGCTTGTGGTTGTCGGAGACGGCGAGGGACGCGTTGGCGTCGCATTGGGCAAGGCCCGAGAGGTGCCTGAGGCGATCCGCAAGGGTAAGGAGCGAGCGACCGCACGTATGGTCACGCTGCCTCTGATCGATGGCACGGTCCCCCACGAGGTCGTCGGACACTCCGGCGCTGGCCGCGTGCTGATCAAGCCCGCGAGCCCCGGTACCGGTGTCATCGCAGGCGGCGCAGTTCGCGCCATCCTCGAGGCCGCTGGCGTGAATAACATCCTCACGAAGTGCATTGGTTCGAACAACCCACACAACGTGGTGAACGCGACCATGGCAGCTCTGGCGGATCTCGTGAGCCCTGAGGAGGCCGCGATTCGACGAGGGCTCGACATCGGCGAAATGCAGGGCCGACATGCGGGGACGTCATGAGCGATAGACTTCAAGTGAAGCTGGTGCGTAGCCGCGCCAAGGCAAACACCCACCAGCGCAAGGTCCTTGATGGCCTTGGTCTCAAGAAGCGCGATCAGGTTCGCGATCTTGAGGACACCGCGTCGGTGCGAGGGATGATCAACAAGGTCAACCACCTGGTTCAACTGGTTGAGAAGTAGGGGTCGGAGTCCCGGCTCCCCCTAGAGGACAGAAGATGAACGAGCTCAGCAACCTCAAGCCCCCTAAGGGCTCCCGAAAGGCGCGTAAGCGCGTTGGACGTGGACCTGGTTCCGGCACCGGCAAGACCGCTGGTCGCGGCCAGAAGGGTCAGAAGGCGCGCGCCGCCTCCAAGAAGAAGCCCGGTTTCGAGGGTGGCCAGATGCCGCTCCAGCGGCGTCTTCCGAAGCGCGGATTTACGCCGATCAACCGCAATGACTACGCCATCGTGAACGTGGCTGCGCTCAACGCCTTTGAGGCGGGGACGGAGGTCACGCCCGAGCTCCTGGCGTCGGCGGGCATGATCCGCAAGGCCAGCGACAAGGTGAAGATCCTCGGCAACGGCGACCTCTCGGTCTCCGTGAGCCTGAAGGCCCACAAGATCAGTCAGTCCGCGGCCGACAAGGTGAACGCGGCTGGTGGAAGCTTCGAGGTGATCGGTGGCTAGTAATATGGCCAACCTGGGCAAGGTGCCCGAGCTGCGGAGTCGCATCTTCTACACGCTCTTCTTGCTGAGCGTGTACCGGATCGGCGTCTTCATCACGGTTCCCGGTGTGAATCGTGAGGTGATGCAGTCGTACATCCAGGGGGCCTCGGGTGGGTTCCTCGGGATGTTCAACATGTTCTCCGGCGGCGCGATTGAGCAGCTCTCGATCTTCGCCATCGGCATCATGCCCTACATCTCGGCGAGCATTATCCTGCAGCTCCTCACCGTGGTGATTCCGACCCTCGAGCGCCTCTCCAAGGAGGGCGAGCGGGGCCGTCAGAAGATCACCCAGTGGACGCGCTACGGGACGGTGGCTCTCGCCACGATCCAGGGCTTCGGCATCTCCTTCTGGCTCGACTCGCTCAACCAGGCGGGTGGTGACGCGGTCGGCGTGCTGATCTCTAGCGGCTGGTCGTTCCGACTCATGACGGTGCTCACGCTCACCACGGGCGCGGTGTTCATCATGTGGCTCGGCGAGCAGATGACCGAGCGAGGCATCGGCAACGGCATCTCGCTGATCATTATGGCCGGTATCGTCGCGGGACTCCCCGACGCGCTGATTCAGACCTACAACCTGTCGACCCTCGGCGGCGGAGATATGGAAGTGCCCCAGCTGGGCATGATCCTGGCCGTGGTCGTGGCCGTCATCGGCGTGATCGTCTTCTTTGAGCGAGGCCAGCGCCGCATCCCGGTGCGCTACGCGAAGAAGGTGGTCGGCCAGCGCATGTACGGCGGGCAGAACACCTTCTTGCCCCTGAAGGTCAACACCGCGGGCGTGATCCCGCCCATCTTCGCGTCCTCGATCCTCATGTTCCCCATGACGCTCTCTGGGATGTTCCCGAACTCCGCGATCGTGGAGTGGATGAACACGGCCATGCTTCCCGGCACGACGTTCTACAATGTCGTCTACGTCGCACTGGTCATCTTCTTCTGCTACTTCTACACGGCCGTGACGTTCAACCCCATCGACGTTGCCGACAACATGAAGAAGTACGGCGGCTTCATCCCGGGCATCCGCGCGGGCAAGAAGACAGCCGAGTACATTGATCGTGTGCTGTCGCGCATCACGCTGGGCGGCGCCGTCTACATGTCAGCCGTCTGTGTCCTACCGACGTTCCTTCAGTCTGAGTTCGGTGTGCCGTTCTACTTCGGTGGCACCGCGCTCCTGATCGTCGTCGCGGTGGCGCTGGACACGGTTCAGCAGATCGAGAGTCACCTCATTACGCGCAACTACGAAGGCTTCGGTGGAAGCGGCGGAGCGCGTGTCCGTGGCCGGAGGCGTGGATAGTGAGGATGATGCTCCTAGGAGCGCCGGGCGCCGGAAAGGGCACCCAGGCGCAGCAGCTCGCGGACGAGATGGGTATCCCCCAGATCTCGACTGGCGATATGCTCCGATCGGCCGTCTCCGATCAGACGGCGATGGGCCTGGAAGCCAAACGGTACATGGATCTCGGTCAGCTCGTCCCGGACGAGGTGGTGATCGGGATCGTAGAGGATCGCCTCGCCGCAGACGACTGCGAGCGTGGCTATATTCTGGACGGTTTCCCGCGGACCGTGCCCCAGGCCGAGGCGCTAAACGCCTTCGCGCCCTTGGAGGCCGTCGTGGATGTGCACGTCCCAGAAACCGAGCTTGTTTCGCGTCTGTGCGGCCGCCGCACATGTAAGTCTTGCGGCGCGATTTTCCATGTTGTAAGTAGCCCGCCCTCGCGGGAGGGCATCTGTGACCGCTGCGGGGATGAGCTCTATCAGCGGAGCGACGACAACGAGGACTCCATCCGTGAGCGCCTCGGACAATACAAGAGCAAGACTGCACCGCTCTCCGATTGGTACGAAGGGCGGGGTGTTTTGAAGCGCGTAGATGGAACTGGGAAGCCCAGCGATGTCTACGCCAGGATTACGGACGCCCTCGGGCGTTCGTAAGGGGAGGGAGCCATGAAGGTCCGCGCCTCAGTGAAGAAAATGTGTGAGAAGTGCAAGGTCATCAAGCGCCGCGGCGTGATCCGGGTGATCTGCGAGAATCCGCGCCACAAGCAGCGTCAGGGGTAGCTACGATGCCACGTATTTCCGGAGTCGATCTCCCTCGAAAGAAGCAGACGTGGGTCGCATTGACCTACATCTATGGAATTGGTCGCACGACCGCGTTCAAGATCTGTGATGAGGCCCAGGTGGATCCCCACCTGCCCAACGAGCAGCTCAGCGATCAGCAGGTGGTGCGACTTCGCCAGGTGATCACGGACAGCTATCGCGTTGAGGGTGACCTCCGGCGTGACATCTCCGTGAACATCAAGCGCCTGATGGACCTGGGCTGCTATCGCGGCCTTCGCCATCGTCGCGGCCTCCCCGTCCGGGGACAGCGAACCCACACGAACGCGCGCACCCGGAAGGGACCCCGTCGCGCGGCAGTGAAGAAGAAAGTCAAGTGAGAACCCTCTGACGTTCACGCGTCAGATCAAGGCAGGTGAGACATGGCTAAGCCAGGTGGTCGTAAGCGGGTAAAGAAGAACATCCCCAAGGGTGTTGCCCACATTCAAGCGACCTTTAACAACACGATCGTGACCATCACCGACCCGAACGGCAACGCCGTGTGTTGGTCGAGCGCCGGCAAGCGTGGGTTCAAGGGATCCCGTAAGTCGACTCCTTTCGCGGCCCAGCTTGCGGCCGAGAACGCCGCCAAAGAGGCGCAGGAGCACGGCATGCGCACCGTCTCTGTCCTGGTCAAGGGCCCGGGAGCTGGCCGCGAGGCCGCCCTCCGCGCGCTCGCCTCAGCAGGGCTCAAGGTGACGACCATCCGTGACGTGACCCCCGTGCCCCACAACGGCTGCCGCGCTCCCAAGCGTCGGCGCGTCTAGCACCCGACCCCACCGAACTCGACAACGCGCTCCTGGTGCTCCAGCAGCGCAACCCCACCAAACCGAGGTGACACATGTATCGCAACTGGCGTGAGCTGATTCGTCCGAAGGCTATCGAGATCGAGCACTCGACCCTCTCTGAGAGCTACGGCCGCTTCATCGCCGAGCCCCTTGAGCGTGGCTTCGGCATCACGATCGGCAACACCCTCCGTCGCGTGCTCCTGAGCTCCATTCGTGGCTCGGCGGTCGTCGGCGTGAAGATCGAGGGCGCGCTCCACGAGTTCACGTCTATCGACGGCGTCGTGGAGGACGTGGCCGATATCGTCTTGAACCTCAAAGAGGTCCAGATGCGCTCCTCCGTCGAGGGACCCATCAACCTGAAGGTCGAGAAGACCGAGGTCGGTAAGGTCACGGCGGCGGATCTGTCCGTGTCCAACGAGGTGGAGATCCTCAACCCCGAGCATCACATCGCGACCATCATCGACGGCGGAAAGCTGGAGATGGAGATCGTGGTCTCCTCGGGCAAGGGATACATCCCCGCCGAGCAGAACAAGAACGAGGACTGGCCCGTCGGCATGATCGCCGTCGACGCTATCTTCTCGCCGATCCACAAGGTGAACTACCGTGTCACCAACGCCCGCGTGGGGCAGCGCACCGACTACGATCGTCTCAGCCTTGAGGTGTGGACGAACGGCGCCGTGCTCCCCGAGGACGCTGTGGCTCTGGCCGCCAAGATCGTTAAGGAGCAGCTCCAGATCTTCATCAACTTCGACGAGGGCATCGAGCCTGAGCCGGAGGTTGAGGAGGCCGAGGAGCCGCAGAACGAGCACCTGTACCGCACCGTCGATGAGCTCGAGCTCAGCGTTCGTTCCGCGAACTGCCTGCAGAACGCGAACATCCGATACATCGGTGAGCTCGTTCAGAAGACCGAGGCTGAGATGCTGAAGACCAAGAACTTCGGCCGTAAGTCTCTCAAAGAGATCAAGGAGATCCTCGCCGAGATGGATCTCGCCCTGGGAATGAAGCTCGATGGCTTCGACCCGACGAACCATACCCCTCGAGACGACGACTAGTCGCGATCGAACAGGTGCCCCGTCGAGATGACGCAGGCACCCTCAGGAGGACAAGATGCGACACCGCAAGTCCGGACGTAAGCTGGGCCGAGACGCCGCCCACCGAAAAGCAATGATGCGCAATATGGTGACCTCGCTCTTCGAGCATGGTGCCATTCGCACGACGGATCAGAAGGCCAAGGAGCTGCGACGCATCGCGGCCAAGATGGTCACCCTGGGCAAGAAGGACTCGCTCCACGCCCGACGCCTCGCCGCGAAGACGATCCGGAGCCGAGAGGTTCTCGTGAAGCTCTTCGACGAGATCGCTCCTGGATACATTGAGCGGCACGGCGGCTACACCCGAATCATCAAGCTGGGTCGCCGACGCGGTGACAAGGCTGAGATGTCGCTGATCGAGCTGATGCCCGCAGGGGCTCCTG
>CALCNF010000655.1 GCA_937897815.1 uncultured Pseudomonadota bacterium
AGACCTCATCCCCTCGCTTCACATGCTCACCTGTGAGCTCACCGTCCGCCGCCTCGGCGACCTCGACCCCGTTGACCCACCAAGCGATCGTCACGGCCTCAGGGTCTCCGTCCGCGTCCTGCCAGCCCAGGCCGGTACAGGCAAAGGTGGTCGTCGTGCCGCCGATCGACGGCAGCAGTTGGGCGCTCTCCAGACTGGGGATGGCGTTGCCCACGATCACGTTCGCCTCACCGGCGACCCCCTGGGTCAGGCCGTCGAACGGGGTCGCGATCACGCGCCAGGTCTGCCCTCGGACCGTTAAGGTGTGCGGCACCAGGGGGCCTGCGTTGGGCACCGGGAGCCCATCAGCGAACCACGAGAACGAGTAGGTCACCTCCTGACCATCGGGATCGACAGCCTCCTGAAGAACCTTCGCCTCCAGAGGATCCGCCGAGGTGGGCTCCGTGGGCTCAATCACGACCTCGGTCACCCCCTCCGGCGGTCGATCGATGAGGATGGAGACGCTCAGCAGGCCGGCGCGCCCCGCGTCATCGCTCACAGATAAGGTGATCGTGTGAGGGCCCGGAGACAGTGAGCTCGTCTGAAAAATGAGCTCGTCATCGAGCTCCTCGCCGCTCATCAGCGGACCGTCCACGTCGCTCGACCAGCTGACCTGGAGCGGGAACTGCACGCCATCTGTGGCCGCTACTCGCGCCGAGAAGAGCGCCGGACTACCCGAGGCGAGGACCGCGTCGGGCTCAGGCGACTGGAGCGTCAGAAAGAGCTCCGAGATCGAAGCGTCGGTCGCGGTAGAGGCATCCGCGCCGATAGGCAGACCTGAGTCGGCCGGAGCGCCTGCATCACTGCAAGCCGCCATCGCGCACACGAGTCCTAGGAAGAGCGTCCACCTCATGACCGCAGAGTCTACGCGGACCGAGGCCAGGGAGAAAGCCGAGCTCGAGGGCGCGCGCTGCGCGGCGCGCGCCCTCGCTCGGTTTAGTTGCAGCTCTGGACGTCCGAGGAGTTCGACGGAGCCGTGAGCACCTGCAGCTTGGTCTGCATGACGTTGTTGGGGTTGGAGCCCGGATTGAGCAACGTCGTGTACAGCCGCGTACCGGGGGTGAAGCAGCTCGCATCCACCAGCACTCCGCTCCAGCCTCCCGTCACGGGCTTCGACGACAAGATCGTGTCGGCCATGGGCGAGCCGCCGGTGGTCCAGTCGAACTCGATGGGGGCGCCGGAACGGATGGCCAGCTTCATGGGAACGGCGTCACCGCCGCCGCCACCGAAGGGGCTCTGGCTCGCCGCCTGCGCCAGCCAGGTCATGCTCACAACCTGAGCGTCCTCGGGAATATCGACATAGAGCTGAACGTACGCGGGAGCTCCCGACGGGAAGCTCGCCGTCGGGACGGAGCTCGTGCCACCCACAGCGATGGGCACCTTGTCGTAGTCCGTGTACACGTTGAAGTCCGTCCAGGCGTTCGCGCGGACGCAAGCGCGCAGACCGTGGGCGTCCATCGCCTCCTCGGCGACAGCGCCAACCTCGTCGCTGATCAGGTAGGCCTCATCGACGATCATGTTGGCGGCCTGGTCCACGTTGGTGGTCTGGGAGAAGCTCTGAAGCGCTCGCAAGATGATCCCGTCGGTCGTCTCCTTGCCCAGGGCCTCTCGAAGGGTCCACATCGCGCTGCCGATGATCTTCCCGTCGGCGTGAATCTCAGTCTTGAGATCGTCGGGGCAGACCTTGGGCTCGGCGAGATTGCGAAGCAGGTGCTGACCCGCGGTCGCCAGGCTGTAGGTGCCGATGTAGGGGTGACCCGACATGGACGCGGCGAAGTAATCCGCGAAGCCCTCGTTCATCGCGCCCGGCAGGTTGTCCAAGCCCCACTTGTCGACCAGCTGACCATTGAGTCGCGTCGTTCCGACCATCGCGTGGGTATACTCGTGGTAGATCACCGAGGCGTCGTAGGCGAAGTCGATGTAGCCCGCCTGCCCGAAGACGATCGCGCCACCGGGGCGTGGCGGGAGACCGAGACCCGCGAAGCTCTCCTCGGGGATGAAGGCCGCGTTCTGGAAGTCATTCCAGCCCGTCTGCTGACCAAAGAGGCCCCCCTCGAAGTAGAGCATCACGTTCACGAGCGCTTGGAGAGGATAGTCCAGGTCGGTGAGACCGTGGACGTTCTTGAAGTAGTGATGAATCAAGTTCACGTGCTGGAACATCATCACCTCGGCGAACTCGTCGTCGGGGTTGCTCGTGTCCTCAGGCGGCTTGATGTGCAGGTAGGTTCCATCCGCGCCAGGCTTGGCGACGTTGGTCTCCTTGCAGAAGGTTCCGATGCCGAACAGGGACTCGCCACCGGGCTGGTTGAGGCAGTTGATCACCTGAACGTACTCGCCGATCAGCGCGCCATCGGGCTCGGTAGACGGCGACGCGAGTTCGACCTGCTGGAGCTCACCAGCGTCCGTGAACGGATCGCGCTTGTAGACCCAGGCCAGAGGGCCGGTCGGCTCGGGCTCGATCTCCACCACGTCTGGCGCCGCGCTCACGTCCGGCCCCACGGTCGTGTCTCCGGCCGTGTCCAGCGAGACGCTCGCAGCGTCCGTCGGGATGTTCGATGGAGCAGGCTCCGAGGTCGTGGCGTCATCGGCGCAGCCGATCACCAGACCGCACAACGAAATAAGAAGAAGTCGTCTCATCGGTGCACCGCCGTTCGGGTGTTTCGAAGGGAG
Organism: uncultured Pseudomonadota bacterium; assembly: GCA_937897815.1. GTDB lineage: Bacteria > Myxococcota_A > UBA9042 > PHBI01 > CALCNF01 > CALCNF01. The sequence goes on from CALCNF010000655.1 coordinate 2,710, forward strand.
CCATCGTGGGCGTCAATCACGGCCGTCCGGCCAGGCAGCTGAACGAGCCAGACGCGCGTGGCGCCCTGACGGTCCAGCTGGACCGCCTCGTTGACGAGCTTGCTGTCCCGGGCGGTGAGGCCCGTGTGCAGCTCGGCCCGCTCCACCGCCTCTTCGGCGTCCACGAGGCGCGCCGCGAGGGGGGTCGTCGGGAGGACATCGCTGGTGACGCGCAGGAGCGCTCCGGCGTCATCAAAGGTCAGGACCACCTGACGACCGACGACCGGGAGTCCCTTATAGCTCAGGTCGAACCGCACGAACGCGCGGCCCTTCATGGTCACGGTCTCCGCGTGAACCAACGTGATGGAGTCGAGACCAAAAACCTCGCTCCATCGCTTGAGAAACGACCGGGACTGCGCCAGCGGGCTGTCGCCCTCAGCGTAGACCTTCAGCCGGCTGGCGATGGCGAGGGGATCGGCGCCCTGGCCTCGATCGAGACGCGCGCTCGGATGGGCGTCATGGAACGCGTCCTGGAGCGCCTGCATCCGCTCTACGGCCGGCGATTGTGAGTAGGATGGCGAGCTCAAAAGGAGCGCGCCGAGGAGGGTCAAACCAGAGAGTAATCTGTTCATGGTTTGCACATGTAGCACAGCGTTATAGACCAGGTCCAGCCTATCTACTGCCAAGTAGATAAATGAACGCTTCGTAGATGGTTTGCACACGCGCGAGAGACTCTCGGGGTCGCGTCGACCTCCGCCATGGTGCCGGCGCTCGATCTCTTAAGTTTTCTGAGCCCGTGACCGTTGTGTGTGCCAGAGCCGGGAGGGCGAACCCGGTTCAACACACCATGAAACAAGACCCTCGACCGGCAACCGAGCCGCTGGTCGAACCGAAGGGGTGAGCCGTGCAGATCAGCAGCACGATGTCGACCATGTCGGCCTTTTATATGCAGCAGTCTCAGCGTGTCAGCGCGGCTCACGTGACTGGCCGGTCTCCGTCGTTGGATGACGCGACGGGGGCCGGCCTGTTCCCTTACCAAGGTCTACAGTCGGGCCAGGAGGTGCAGCTCTCCGAGGACGCTCGCTTGCGAGCGATCGGCATGGACGGTGACCTCGACAGGGTCCCGCCCATGCTCAAGGACAAGCTCCAGGGCAACCTGCTCGACATGATGCTCGAGCGCCTCACCGGCGAGACCCGCGGCGACGGCGGCTTCACCTACCCCAGCGCGACCTCCGATATGTTTGGCTGGTTCGCGGAGCGCTACGGCGTGCCCAGGCCCCCGCGCCACCGACCCCAGTCCTTCGGCGCGACCATGGCGTCGATCAGCGCTCAGTCCCAGACGATTCAGTTCTCCGCGCAGGCGCTCGCGAGCGACTCCGATGGCAAAGAGGTGAACCTGGCGATGGAGCTGTCGATGGCGAAGACCAGCGTCGGGGTCTCGGTCGCGGCCCTCCAGAACACCCAGATGAGCGGGGCTCAGATCGCGTCCTTTGGCGGTCTGTCCTCCCGGGCGACTCAGGCCTCATTTCAGTTCAACCTGGGCGTCCTGTGGAACGGCTTGAGCGCGACGACCGCCGGTTCGGGCGCGCAGGGCTCAGGAGCGAATGACCACCTCACGACCTTCGACGCCTCGCCCCGAAACATCCAGCGGGCGTTCTTTCGATCCGTGAACGCCCGCTACAATGACGTGGACTCCCCGCCGACCGCTGAGCGACGGCGCGCGACGACCCCGTCGGCCGCTCCAGGCACGGCGACCCAGGCTCTGGCCACCGCGGCGCCTGAGCCCGCGAACGAAGAGATCAGAGAGACCAGAGAGTCCGCCACGAAGCTCCCCAAGGCCACCAAGCGTTGGGTGGCCTGAGAGGCTCGAGTTAGCGCACTCCAGGAATCCGGCTAGGGCATATCGGGCGGCGTATCGCCGTCATCGTCGGGCGTGGGGAAGCCGCCGATACACGCGCCGTCCTCGCACCCGTCAGGACACTCGAAGCCCGCCGTAGAATAGACGTTACAGGTGCCATTGAAGGGGTCGCAGTCGGCGTCAGCCTCAACCAGAGTATCCCCATCGCAGTAGGGCTCGATCACACAGTCTTCGTTATCCGTGCAGGAGAGCTCGGGCTCGCTCGAATCCGGCTCATTCGCCAGAGCGGGGCACTTCTCTTCGAGACCGGCGCACTCGGGAATGTCCTCTAGATCGGGGAAGATGCTGTCGGCCAGCGGTCCGTCGTCCGAGGTCGCCGCCGCCTCGATGTCCTCGCAGGTGCTGGTGGCCAATCCCTCAAAGGTCTCTATGAGGATCGCCATCTGGGCCTGACTGCAAGCCTCGAGCTCCGCGACGGTCACCTCGGTGCACTCCGAGAAGTCCTCGACCTGGTCGGCGCAGGTCTCATCGGGCCCCTCTTCATCTTCCTCGGGTTCTTCAGCGAAGGGGCCCTCTCCCGCGAGGCACTGGTCGAGGAGCTCCTGGCAATCGAACTCCGATTCAACGTCATCTGGCATATCCATGCTGTACGAGGCCATGACCGCCGCGCTGATATAGCAGTTCGCGCTCTTCATGAGCTCCTCGTTCTCCGCCTCCCAGTTCGCGCCATAGGCTTCGCTGGCCTCGCACGCCGAGATCTGCTGCTCGTCGGTGAGATCCGAGAGCGCGAGGTCCCCATCGAGACCCAACATCGAGCCGGACCCGCTCGTCCCGGAGCCGTTCGTTCCGGAGCTGGAGTCGCTGTCGCTGTCGCACGCGGGGACGACCGCCAAGATCAGCGCCGAGAAAACCAAGATAAGACGTTTCATGAAAAGGGCTCCGTGAAGAGAGTGTGTGTCGAAGGGCTCACACTATGGCCTCAAGGCTCAAAGAAAAAAAAACGCCCCTGGCGAACCAGGGGCGCTCTCGTCTCAACGACGTCCAGGTGGACGGGTCGACTACATGTCGTCGTCCATGTCCATGTCGTCGTCCTCGTGGTCCTCGTGGTCCTCGTGGTCCTCGTGGTCCTCGTGGTCCTCGTGGTCCTCGTG
>CALCNF010000656.1 GCA_937897815.1 uncultured Pseudomonadota bacterium
ACGGTCACCGGCACGCAGTGGGCCCACAACAATGGTACGCCCTACCTGCTCAATGAGAACCAGATGATGGTCTTCTTCGGTGGAATCAACTCGGATGACATCACCAAGCGCATCACGAGCCCCAATGGCCTGATGGCCTCTGTGGTGCAGCGAATGAGCACCGAGGTGGCGTGCATGTCGGTCGCGAGGGACTTCGTGCGGGTGCGAGCCGAACGAAAGCTCTTCCCCTACGTCGACCACACCTACAAGCCGGAGGACATCAACGGCTACCCGATTCCGGGCGCCGTCGACGCCATCTATGAGAACATCCGGTACCTGCACGGGTGGCTGCTCGGTGAGTGGCTGCCCTATGGCCACGTGGACCTCGAGGAGAGCTACAGCCTCTTCTACGACACGTGGATGGAGGGCCAAGGTGCCCTGGCGTCAGGAGCGGTGAGTCAGAACCTCATCAGCACCTGTCAGGCGTCGAAGGATCAGGCGACGGGGCTGAAGCTCCCCGACGACCAGAAGATCACCGCGGACCCGGACTACACGGTTCGCGCGTGGCACGCGGTACTGACCTACCTCATGAGCGACTACCGCTTCATTTACGAATAGGACCCCCCAGGGCCAAGCCCCGACACTGGAGCACACGTTATGGGTTCGATAACACGCCGTGACTTTGTACGATTGACCAGCGCCGCTGGACTGGGAGCTATGATCCCGTTCGCGAACAGCTCCCGGGCTCGCGCGGAATCGAAGGCGCCCTATGAGGGGCCGCTCTTTATCCTGATCAACGCGCAGGGAGGGTGGGATCCCACCAGCCTGTGTGATCCCAAGGGCCGCGCGAACGAGCTCGCTGAGTCTCCCGTGAACATGTTCTTCACGGACGACATTCAGGTGGCTGGCAACATCCCGTACGCGCCAGTCCCGGGCCTCGAGACGTTCTTTGACGCCTACCATCAGGATCTGCTGGTCATCAACGGCGTCGACACGGAGACCAATGGCCACGACAGCGGTCGTAGAAACACATGGAGCGGGCAGCTCGCCGAGGGTTATCCGAGCTTTGGCGCGGCGGTCGCCGCCGCCCACGGCTCCGATCTGGCTCTGGGCTTCATCACCAATGGTGGCTACGACAACACGGCCGGTCTTGTGGCGCCGACGCGCATGGGCAACACGGATGTGGTCACACGCCTCGCCTATCCCAATCGCGTCTCGCCTACCCAGAACGAGAGCACGTATCACCTGCCCGAGACCTACGCCCGGCTTGAGAAGATGCGCCAGGCGAGGCTCTCGAAGCGCATTCAGATGCCCCAGCTCCCCCGCGTGCGAAACGCCATGGGCATGCTCCATGGCGCCCACGGTTCGGAGAACCAGCTCCAGAAGCTCACGGATTATCTGCCGACGCAGCTCGACAACTCCGGCAATCCGCTGCGACGTCAGGCCGAGGTGGCCATCGCCAGCTACAAGGCGGGGCTCACCATCAGCGCCAACCTCACCTATGGCGGCTTCGATACCCACGGCAACCATGACGCTCAGCACTTCCCGCGCCTGGTCCAGATGATGGAGGGCGTGGCCTACATTATGGAGGAGGCCGAGCGCCAGGACGTCGCGGACAAGGTCGTGGTCGTCGTGAGCTCAGACTTCGGTCGCACCCCCTGGTACAACGACGGCAACGGGAAGGATCACTGGTCCATCACCAGCTACATGCTCATGGGAGCCGGCATCCAGGGCAACCGCGTGATCGGCGCGAGTGACGGTGGTCACGTTCCGTTCACCGTGAATCCTCAGTCCCTGGAGTTGGACCCCGATGGCATTCGAATCACGCCGGGACACGTCCAGCGCGCGCTTCGAAAGCTCTCCGGTGTGTACGCCACCGAGGTGGACCAGATGTTCCCCCTGCCCGTCGAGGATCTCCCCCTCTTCACAGCGGGCTGAGAACGCACGCCCTTCACGGGGTGATGGGCAGCGCCGGATCCCAGAGCGACCGTTTTACTGAACGATCGTCGGGACGCCTGTGTCCACCCAGGTCGCCATCCACTGCTCAAACCAGCGGCTGGCGTTCTTGTCTTTGTAGATCACAAAGTGACCGTCATAGGCCGACGTTGACGTGATGTGGTCGGCGAGCTCTCCCGTGCTCTTCGCGACCACCGTCGCCCGCGTGAACTCGCCAGCGTTCTGGGTCACGGGGCCCGAGGACAGATCGATCACGTCCATGGGATAGAAGGGGATGTCGGCGTACCAACCAGGCTCTGGGTTCGGGGTGATCAGGCTTCCTCCGGTCGAGGAGGCGTAGATCGCGCTCGTGTCCGGCGGGGTGTAGGTGTCGTCGACTCCATAGACGTGGAGCTGGTGCATCACATTCTGACTGCTCATGAGCGCCCCGTAGGGTGTCGCGTCCACCTCATCGAAGTAGTACTGCATCAGGTGCAGCGCTGGGTGCTGCTCGTTGAGCGAGATCTCCTGAAGAGCGATGCTCATTCCCGTGGAGACGTCATAGGGCTGCTTCTTGCCCAGAAGACCGTAGACCAGGCTCCCACCGGTGCCCGAGACCACCACCTGATCGAGGTCGGTAGCGAAGGGGGTCACCAGCGGGCCCGTGGCGCCGCCCTGGGAGTGACCGTGGTACATGATGCGATTCGGATCGAACTTGGTCCCCTGGAAGACGTCCTTCACGTTTTGGGGGAGAGACTGAATCTGAATGTTCGGACCCAGACCCTGGGCGATCCCCTGGGACATCTTCTTCGCCAGCTCAACCAGCGCGAACACGTCGGCGGCGCCCTGATAGAAGTTGCCCTTGGCGGCGGGTGGGTTCGTGAAGTTGTAGTAGAGAGGCCCGGAGTCGAGCTGGGCGAAGAGCCCCGTGCCCTTGCGCTCTCCGTGCATGGGGGCGTCGATGCCGATGACGGCGATGGGCGTGGGCGTACCACCCTCGGTGGTGAGCCTCGCCATGCGGTCGCCGACGATTGCGGCGCCCGTGCGGTAGGTGCCGCCCGTACCATGTCCGTAGATCATCACGGGCCAGCCCGTCGCCGGCATGGCCTGGGTGGTCGGGATCGTCAGAGACATGCAGACGTTCTCGTACTCGAACTGCGGCTCGCCGCCCTCCATGGGGATCTCAAGCGCGCCGCCATCGAGCAGGTACGGGCGCTTACCTGACTGGACCATGGGGAGACGCACCTTGGCGTGGATCTCGTGGAAGTCCGGGTCCGGGTTCTCGGGGCAGTCTCGGCTGGCCTCGGTTCCAGCGTCCGTCGTGTCCGCGGCGCCCAGGATCTCGGAGCAGGGCGAGGTGGTCCCAGCTTTACAGAGCACTGGGCTCGTCGCGATGGCGATCTGTTCGGCCTGGATGACCGCGTCGTAGACGTCCTGCATGCGGTCGGTCGGTGAGTTGGTGGTGAACACGGTCGCGCCCACGATGGATGCGGCGTCCATGCCACTGCCTGAGGCCAGGTAGTCTCGGAGCGGCTGATAGGAGTTCCAGGCCTCCGTCAGAGCCGCGTCGCTCGGGCTCTGGTCACTCAGGAGGGCCGCGGTGTCATCGATGCGCTGAGCAGACTCGATCTCGTCGTCCACGTTGGGCGTGGACTGGACGCCGTTCGTGATGATGGCCGCGTAGGTCGCTCGGGGCTTCAGAGGCGTTCCCCATCGGGGCTGCACCATCAGGTAGTTCGAGCAGATGTATTTGTTTCGCGCGGCCGTGAAGGTCGACGTGTGAGGGTGCTCCGTGCCGTCCTCAAGGTGGATGAGGTGGACGTTGCCCGTCAGGCTCTCCGGGTCCACCTCGCGGGTGAATCGGAAGAAGATCCCCGCCTGGGTGCTCCACCCGTCGGTCTCCTTGGGCAGGGCCTCCGCGATCGCGCTCAGGGGATCGATGCCGATGAGTCCGCCTCCGGGGAGCGGGTGGGCGGAGATGTCGGGCATCCCGTTCTCATCGCGCCGGTGATCGTTGGGGAAGGGCAGGCTGTAGAAGTCCGAAGGCTGGCCGGAACGGGGGACCAGGGAGCGCACACCGAAGGGGGCCAGAGACTCGTAGTAGTCCTGGCAGTAGGGCTCTCCACCGAAGAGGTCCGGGTTTAGAAAGATGCTGCCCGGGACGCAGGTGAGGGTCTTACTGGAGCAGGCGAGACCCGCCATGCAGTTCAGGATCTCGGGCTCCCCGTCCTCATTGCCGCAGGGCTCGTCCAGATCACCGGCCTCCTCGGCTACGGGCTGGCACGTCCCACCGAGCCCCTGGAACTTGCACACCAGGTTGTGCCGGCACTCGCTGGCCGTCGCGCAAGGCGAGCCTTTGTCACCGCTCAAGAGCGCTCCAAACACGCCCAGGGCATCCGTGTCGCTGCCCGCGAGGGTATTGGACTCTACGCAGAACCCGGCCCAGCCGCAGTGAAGCCCTACGCACTCGAGCCGCTGGGCGTCGCTCATGCCCGAGAGAGCGCTCTCATCGCACTCCTTGGTCGGCCCCTGGCACTCGGCGGTCAGGAGGCACTTGTCGTTTACGGTCTTGTCTCCAGTCGGCTGACAGGCTCCATCGACGCATACGAGACCCGAACGACAGAAGAGCTCCTCTCCGTCGCTCTCATCGCAGTCGTCGCCGACGCCCTCGCCGACGAAGAGATCGATCATGCCGTCGTCCTCTGCGACCAGGGGAGGCGGCTGGTCAAAGACGCTCTCACAGGCGCCGGTGCTGAGGGCCAGGCCGACGGTGAAGATCGCCAGGAGCCTGGGCGTGAAGTGCTGTTGTGTTCTCTTGAGCATGGTGGTCATCGTCAAGGGCTCCTAGAGGAAGGAAGACGTGGCGACCTCAAGGCCGCTGATCACGACCTCGGGCTGGACCTCAACGGCGAGTCCGCCGCCCTGAAAGGTCACGTCGTAGAGATGCTCCTGCTCGATGTGCAGGCGCTGGATGAGCGAGATAGACGCTTCCTTCTTTTGGGTGATGTTCGTCTTGATCTCCGTGATGATGTCGGAGTCGCTCGCCAGGTCGTATCGCTGGGGGCTGTAGGGGCTGATGGTCGAGACGGAGTCCGAGTCCACGACGATGACCTCGGCCTCGAGGTCCTTGGCGGGGATACACACGGGCGGCTGGGCCGTGATGTCGCACTCCTGCTCCTCATCACAGGCGAAGTTGCAGAACTCGAGGTTCTCGAGGACCTCGGTGTCCACCTGGTTCCGCGCCGCCGCCGTGCGGCTCAGGGCGAACTCGAATCCAGAGAGCTTCTCCATGAGGTTGATCTCCGGATCGAGCGTCTGCTGCTTGAGATCGCCTGAGCACGTGTCATCTACGTCCGCGCGGCACGAGCAGACGCCGCCGAGACACTGGAAGGGCTTGGCGCAATCCGAGTCACCTCCGCAGCTCACGTCGATCATCCCGTTCTCGTAGTCTCCCTGATAGACCGAGAGCTCAAAGAAGCGCATACGCATCTGAACGATCGCCTCGGGCGTCACGGTGATCCCCTGCTCTTCAGCCAGGTCCACGACCTCCTTGGCGGTCGCGGCGTCCAGGATCTGCACGTCGAGTCGCGTCTCGAAGCGGAGCCCGAGGAAGTCCTCGCACTCCTCCGCGCAGCCAGGCATCGCCTCTCCAGTCACCGGGTCGGCCATACACGACAGGATCTGGAAGGAGGCCTCCTTGAAGGGGCTCTCGTCTCCACCGAGGGTCTCGGAGTCGAACGGGATGTCGAGCTTGCACTCGCCGGAGAGCCGAAGCGCCCCTTGGAGATGGGCGAAGGTTCCGTAGGCGAACTCCGACGGGATTCCCGGGATCGTGCCGACCTGGCTGGGATCGACCTGGCCCTCGAGGAGGTCGTCGATGTCCGGCCAGGGAAGGACCGTCGCCAGCTTGGGCAAGACGGTCTGACCGTCGCCCGTCCAGTCCGTGTCTCCAAAGGTGATCTGCCCAGCCGTCTCGGCGGCCGCGCAGGCCCCAAGGACCAACGCGAGCCCGATGCAAAGGATCTGATGCTTCATGGTCTGCTCTCTCATAGGTACTCGAATCCGATTTCGGCGTTGAAGTTCACCTGCAGGTTGTTGCGGAACAGCGACTCTGGGCCGATGCCGAACGGGGTCAGGACCTCAATGTTGAGGTGCACCGAGTCGAAGAGCCCATATCGGGTCTTCATCAGGAGCACGTCCGTGTCATCGAGGGACAGGGCGAAGAGGTCTCCGAAGTCTTTGGCGCCGCGATGCTGGTAGCTGGCCATGAAGGCCCAGTTGCCGACGCGCGGCACCTCCGCGTGGAGGTACAGGGAGTTATCAGGGGTCTGGTCGTTCCACTCGAGGCCGAGCGAGAGCGCGAATCCGTTCCCGACGCGCCAGCTGCCCTCAAGGTAGACACCGTTGACCCGATCGCCGTTGGGGTCACGCCCCAGGACGCGCTGCAGCTTCGTGTCGTTTTGCAGGTCTCGCTCTCGCTCATGGAGTCCG
>CALCNF010000657.1 GCA_937897815.1 uncultured Pseudomonadota bacterium
CCGGAGGGTCCTGGCCATGAACGCGACGCCGACGGGGAGATCCTAAACGAGCAACGCAATCAGGCTGCGGATTCTCCCTCATCGTCGCAACACTCGTCTCGCTCACGACGCAAGGCCTTCAAGTTCATGATGTGACCGGACAGCAGCAGAAGGCCCCCAAGGACTCCGGCCGCCGCGCCCACCGCATGCAGGCCCCCTTCATGCTCTTCGTCATGGGAGTCGCCTTCGCCATGCTCTCCCTTCTCGCCCTCATCGTGGTGTTCGTCGGTCGCCTTTTCGGCCTTCTCGCTGTGCTCGGCTTCCCCATCCTGGCCTTCGTCATGGTGCGCGGCGTTCTCACCTTCATGATGCCCGTGGTGATCCGACCCCATCTCCAGGCCTCTGGAGGCGACGAGCGCCACGATGCCCGCGACCATCACCCACAGCACGGCAGTCGACCGATGACGCTTCCACCCCAGCACGAGCGCCGTCAGGCCGAACACGATCGCAACCAAGGTCAGAAGCAGCTCGGCTTCGTGGGTCAGGAGCGCGCCCAGGCCCAGGGCGACGAAGGCCGCGGGGGCGAGCGCGCAGAGGGCACAGTGGATTGCGCAAAGGCCGCTAGCGATCGCGCCGAAGCGGTCCGTGAGTGGTCCGGGGACCTGTTCGGAATTGCCCGATTCCATATCACCCTCCAGGGTTGCAATGCGGTTGCTGCTGCAACACACCGCCGGCTAGACAACACCAGGCCGAGGGGAGTTGCAACTCAACGCCGAAATGCAGAGCATGCCGTGCTATGGCTCATGCTCTGAAGTCGGCTCTCCGCTGGAAAATTGCTGTTGGGGATTCCGTACATTCACGGTAGGGAGATGGGCCTTCCACGGAGGAGTCGTTGATGGTTCTTGAGGCTTCAGGCCTGGTAAAGCACTACGGAGAGCACCCGGCGCTCAAGGGGCTGGACCTCCAGGTCGCCGAGGGTGAGGTGTTCTGTCTACTGGGCGCCAATGGCGCGGGCAAGACCACCACCATCCAGCTCTTTCTGGGCTTCATCGAGCCCACTGCCGGCAGCGCGAAGATCATGGGAATGGAGGTCCGAGACCACGCCCTTGAGACCAAGAAGCACCTGGCATACATCCCTGAGAACGTGATGCTCTACCCCAACCTCACAGGGCTGGAGAATCTGTCTTACTTTGCGACGCTCGCAGGGTGTTCAAACACGGCCGACGACTACCTTGTCGAGACGCTCGTTCGAGCAGGGCTTCCAGAGGACGCAGTGCAACGACCCGTGGGGGACTACTCCAAGGGCATGCGGCAAAAGGTCGGTATCGCGATGGCCATGGCCCGCCAGGCGTCCCTGCTCCTTCTCGATGAGCCCACGTCCGGCCTCGACCCGAAGGCGTCCAACGAGTTCTCCCAGCTCGTCGCGAGTCTGCGCGACGAGGGCGTCGCCGTGCTGATGGCGACCCACGATCTCTTCCGTTCCAGAGAGGTGGGCACGCGCATCGGGATCATGAAGCGCGGCGAGCTCGTTGCGCAGTTCGCGGCATCGGACGTCTCTCATACAGATCTCGAGCGGATCTACCTCGAGCACATGCGAGACTAGCGGTGGCTTCCTCAACACTCATACGGGCTGTCGTCCAGAAGGAGGTCCGGGAGGTGGTCCGGGACGGGCGCTTCCGCGTCCTCGGGATCCTGGTCCTCGTCCTCGCCCTGGCCGCCCTCGCCTTTGGTGTGCAGCAGACGCACCGCGCGGAGCATGCTCGGGAGCACGCTCAGGAGCGCGCCTCGGACCAGTGGGAAGGCCAAGGTGAGAAGAACCCCCACGTCGCGGCCCACTACGGGACACACGTCTTCGCGCCCACGAG
>CALCNF010000658.1 GCA_937897815.1 uncultured Pseudomonadota bacterium
CCATGGCCGGAGCCGGCGCCGAGATCTGCGACGGACTCGACAACGACTGCGACGGAAAGGTCGACGAGGGACTCGGGAAGATCTCATGCGGAAAGGGCGTCTGCTCCAAGAGTGTCAACGCCTGCGTGAACGGCTCACCCAAGTCCTGTGACGCCATGGCGGGCGCCTCCCAGGAGAAGCGCGACGGGCTCGACAACGACTGCGACGGAGAGGTCGACGAAGGCGCCTGCCACCAGGAGGAGAGCTCCGGATGCAAGTGAATCAAATACCCCTGGTCGACAGGCGCGCTCGCGCTGGGCGTCGGCACACCCCCCCTACCGGCTCGTACGGTTTCCCGGGCTCGCCGCTTAGCGGACGAGACACCGCGCAACTCGAGAGCCGGATCGACATGCAAGTGGAGGACAACATGCATGATGTCATAACCAACCCCATCCGCGAGGCGACCCGCGAATTCTGGGGCCTCATCTGGCCCACTCTCGCCATCGCCCTCTTCGCCCTCAGCGTGAGCGGATGCATCAAGACCGAGGTCACGAAGTACCCACGCGAGAGCACGCCGGAGGTCGACGCATCGACGGTCGACGCCATCGTCGAGCTCGACGGGTACGAACAGCCTTGGAACGCGCTAGGACCCAAGGACGCTGGCGGCACCGACGGCGCCTCCTGGGACGACGCCGGAGCGATCGCGGGGCAGGACATCGCGCAGGAGAGCGACGCCGGGGGCCAGTGGCAGCCTGACCAACAGTCGAACTGCGACGATGGACTGCAACCCGAGCGCCGTGATGAGGCCGCCGCGATCCTCTCCTCTTACTGCGGTAGCTGCCACAGTCCCGTTGGCGCTCAGGGGAACGGGGGCTTCAAGGACGCCAATAGCATGGAGGCCATCATGGAGGCTCAGCTGGTCACTCCGGGGAACGCCGAGGACTCCCTGCTGATCAAGCGCATGCGCTCGGAGAACGTCGAGCCCCCCGGTCAAATGATGCCCCCAGCCGCCCTTCAGCACCGCCCCTCCGAGGAGGAGATTCAGCAAGTCGAAGGCTGGATCGCGTGCATACCGACCGACGTCGCACCCAAAGACGAGGACTACGTGAGCACAGAGCAGATCCTCGGCTGGATCTACGAGGACCTCTTGACGGTCAGCAACACGAAGAAGGCCGATTTTCGCTACGTCACCCTTCATCATCTCTACAACGCCGGTGACGACGATGCGACGCTTCAACGACATCGAGACGGCGTCGCCAAGCTGGTCAACAGTCTCTCCTGGGCCGACTCGGTGTACGCGCCGCTGCCCATCGACGACCGCGAGCTGGTGCTCCGGCTCGACCTCGACGAGCTGGAGTGGAAGACCGAGAGCCTGAGCGGTCAGGGCGTCGACGTGTGGTCGCTCATCGAAGAGGAGTACCCCTACGCGGTCTACGAGGACCTCAACGACGGGACCATTGACAGCATCTACAGCTACACGGGCGTCAACCGTACGCCGTACGTCCAGGCCGATTGGCTCGCCGCTCGAGCCTCCACGCCGCCGCTCTACCACGACATCCTCCAGATCCCGACGACGCAGAGCGAGCTGGAGAGCCTGATCGGGGTCGACATTCAGACCGGCATCAGCACGACGAGCGCCAAGCGCGCGGGCTTCACCTTCTCGGACGTCTCCGTGAACAACCGCGTCATCGAGCGGCACGCCCTGGGCAGCCTGCTCGGGCTCAAGGGTAAGTTTGCCGACTATGAAGGCGCCTTCTGGATCTCCTACGACTTCGCCTTCAACAGCGGCGTGCAGAACATCTTCAACCACCCGGTGGGCTTCGTTCAGGACGGTCACGAGATCATCTTCAACCTGCCCAACGGACTGCAGGCCTACATGATCACCCAGGCGAACGGAGACCGCATCGATGACGCGCCGATTGAGATCGTCTCGGACTCCTACACGGTCCCCTACGACATCTCTCCCACGGTGACCAACGGGCTGTCCTGTATCAGCTGCCACTTCAACGGCATGAACTACGCCGAGGATGAGGTCCGAGACATCATCGCTCAGAACCCTTCCCAGTACAGCGACGAGGTGATTGGACAGGCCCAGAAGCTCTACCGAAGCGCCGAGGAGATGAACGCCGTCTTTGATGAGGACAACGAGCGATTCGAAGAAGCGCTGATTGAGCTGGGCATCGAGCCGGCGACCCAGCGAGAAGAGGAGCCCGTCAGTCAGCTCGCCTTCGGGCACTTCAAGCCCCTGAGCCTGGCCGAGGTCGCCAACTCTGTGGGCCTGAGCGAGGAGGCATTCCTGTCGAAGGGCGAAGCTCTGTGGCGCCTCAAGCAGTCCCGCGCCGAGATCTCCACCCTGGTGAACAAGGGTGGCCTCATCAAGCGAGAGGTCTTTGACGAGAGCTTCCGCGACATCACCTGCTTCATGGACCAGGGAGAGCCCGTGAGCGGCGGCCTCGCTCCCGATGGATCGCCGAACAGCGGCTGCGCCATCAGCAAGTTCTGCAATATTGGCTCGCCCTTCCCGAACTCCACCGCGGTCCTGGTCGTCGATGGCGTGGAGCTCCAGGCCGGCGACGGGCTGTGCTCCCCATGTCGAGCCCTACCCGTGGGCGACAACGAGGCGACCCTGCGATTCGAGCAAGTGGTGCAGGTGGACGTGAACGGAGACGGAAAGCTGGTCTCCCAGGTGAACGTCCTCTCCGAGTCCAACATCGTGATCTCGGTGGCCGACGGCGTGGAGTACGTCTTCCAGTCGAGCGCCAGCGGCGGGGTGAGCACCAGCCCCATCACGGATCAGGCTCAGAACTGCGAGGACGTGAACGTCGGATTCCCCTGATACCCCACGCGCTCGGCGCCGGGTGTCGATGCAGTCTCCCACTTTGGTTCCTCCACCCAAAGCATCGACCCCGGCGCCCGGCCGTGCCTCAACCCCAGACACCCTCCAGCCAGCGAAAAGGAACTGCCGATGCAGACGCCAACCCACGTCACGCTCCTCTTGATTGCCACCCTGATGATGGCTTGCACCACGGCCGAGGAGGTCCCCCAACCCGCCCCGTCGCCCGCACCTGCCTACACCCCGGGCTTCGGAACGGTGGACCACAGCAACGTCCCAAGAGCCGAGCCTGGAGACCATCAACCCGACGGCTCGTCCGGCCTGGCCGACGCCTGGGGTGACCCGCTTCCGAGCCCCGACAGCAGCGCAGAGGAGCTCTACGACGCAGAGGAGGACCCGGGACCGCTCACCGCGCCCGACACCCAGTACTCTGCGGATGGGTTTGAGTACGAGTGTGACACCCCGTTCACGACCAAGCCCTGCGTCACCGAGTGCGGCTCCACGGGCGAGCACTCTTGCGTGAAAGTCTGGGGTCCTTGTGAGCCACCTGAGGAGATTTGCAACGGTATGGATGACGACTGTGACGGCGTCATCGACAACGGCGTCCTAAACGAGTGTGGTGCATGCGGAGAGGTCCCGGCGGAGACCTGCAACGGCGCCGACGATGACTGCGATGGTGGCATCGACGAGGGCGTCACCAACGCCTGCGGTGCCTGCGGTCCGGTCGGACAGGAGGTCTGTAATGGCGTCGATGACAACTGCGACGGTCAGATCGATGAGGGCGTCTCGAACGCCTGCGGCGGTTGTGGGGCCGTCCCCCAGGAGGTCTGCAACGGCTTCGACGATGACTGCGACGGTCAGGTCGATGAGGGCGTCTCGAACGCCTGCGGGGGCTGTGGGCCCGTCCCCCAGGAGGTCTGCAACGGCATCGACGATGACTGCGACGGGGTGGTCGACGGGATCCCCTTTGAGCTGAACCTCAGCGGAGACTGTCTCTACGTGCAGTGCCCCGACTACGCGCCCTTCCCGACGGCGTGCAATATCATCATGCAGGGCGGGGATCACCGAGGGTGTGTCGCCAGCCAACCCAACCTGTCCGTCGTGTACTTCCAGGAAGGGAATCAGTGCGGCTTAGGCAGCCTCGGGGGCACCCTGACCTGCTCCTGCTCACCGGGCGTGGGCCTCAACGCCCAGAACTGTCCGATCAACAAGCAGAAGAAGTACTACCCGTCGACCCCCAGCGGCTGTCCAGACTGATGGCTCGCCGTTGGCGGTGGAGCGGGCCCTGGCTTGAACGCCACGACCATGTACGCACCCAGCGCCGCCAGGACGACCCCGACGATGAACTGCCATCGAATCTCCGACCACTGGCCGTGAAGCGTAATGGCGATTGCGGCATTCACCATGGGCGCTCCGCAGAACACGAGTGACATCACGACCGCCGGTGAGCCCTTGGCTCCAAAGGCGAGGAGGATTCCGAAGGCGCCCACAGCCCCGGCGACTCCGGCCGCGAAGGACCAGGCGGCGCCGCTTGAGGTCATGGACCAGTCCGCTCCGTTGAGCCACATGAGCGTCGCAGGCGCCAAGACAGCGGTCGCCAGGTACGCGAGGCCCACGAACAGGAACGCCTTATAGCGACCGTTATCCGGATCTCCCATGGCGAGCTGCCCCGTGTGAAGGAGCACCCCGTAGGAGCCAAAACACACCACGGTGAGCAGGACATACGTGCCCCAGGATCCCAGGCCTGCAGAAGTACCGGTCATGGCTTACCTCTCTCTCGACGCCAATGAAGTCGCCCGCCGTCGATCGCCGCGGGGGCCTTAAGCCCGATCATCATGACGCGGTCGGACCGTGACCTTCAACCCCGCTCGTGCGCCGCCAGGTGACGATCTGGTTGTTCGCGGGCATGGGGAAGCGCTTGACCCAGGTGAGGCCCGCCGCCTTCGCCAGGGCATCCACCGTCTCCAGATCCCGAACGCCCCAGGACGGATCCCTCGACTTCAGCGACGCGTCGAAGGCCTCGTTGCTCTCGGAGGTGTGAGCGCCTCCGAGGCGATAGGGGCCATAGAGGATGAGAAGGCCACCCTCTTGAAGAAGCTGCGCCGCCTCTGCGACCAGGGCCTCGGCGCACGCCCAGGGCGCGATGTGAATCATGTTTGCGCAGAAGACGACGTCTACGGGCGCTACGCTCCACGGGCGCTGCAGAACATCGAGTCGAGCGGGCGCTAAGAGGTTGTCCAGGCCGGACTCTTCAGCGTAAGCCGCGATGGAGGTCAGATGTTCTGGGTCGGGATCGGTGGCGCGCCAACGCCACCCTGGTTCGGCCCGCGCGAAGTGCTCGGCGTGCTGTCCCGATCCCGCGGCGATCTCGAGCACCTCAGCGCTCGGCTCCAGGAGCTCGCGCAAGACCTCCAGGATCGGCTCTTTGTTCCGCTCAGGCGCGGGCCACAGCTGCTTCATGGCTCCTCCCTCCGGTCACCGTAAACCAGCCCGGCCCCACGCGCTACGGTCGAGGGGGGTCACGACGGAACACCCGAGCGGCGCCCCCTCTCCTGGTCAGGTCCCCGGCAATGACTACAATCGGTCCATGGCCGACGTGCTCTTCATCCATCCGACGAATCACATTCACCCGCGAGTTCTCCCCGTCGGGAGCATCGCGGCGGCCAACAGCATTCCCCACCCGGTGCTCGGTCGCTACGCGAGCGAGGTGACCCGCGAAGAGATTCGCGCCGCGAAGGTCGTCCTGATGGACGTGCACTGGTTTCTTCCCATGGGGATCCTCGGTGGGCTCGTGGGGGCGATTCGAAGACTGAACCCGCAGGCCAAGCTCGTCGTCGGCGGGCTCGCGGCCTCGTTCTACGGGGAAGACTTTCGTGCGCGATACGACATCGACTACGTCGTCGGGGGACACGTCGAGACCGCCCTACCCGCCCTCATCGAGCGTCTGCTCGCGCAGGAGACTCCCCCCGCACTTCCCCGGGTCTGGGGGGCCAACCAGACACCTGAGCCCTTACGCCGACCGAGCCAGGAGCTGTTCGACTCTCTGGACTGGATCACCCTGGACTGGTTTCCGACCTACGCGCGTTACGCCAAAGGGCTCCACGACGGAGCCCACTTCGATCCTGCGGCGCCGCAGATGGACGCCTGGCCGCTGCTGCCGCTCACCCGGGGCTGCGTCCGTGACTGCGGCTTCTGCTATGGCGCGTATCAAGACCGCGTGTTCGGGGCGGGCGTTCGAGCGCGCTCGCCCGAGGCCCTGATCCGAGACTTGAGGCTCCTGGAGCGCGAGCCCGCCGTGCGCTTCGTCTCCCTGCTCTTCGCCGACGCCGTGTACGTCAGGCGCTACCTGGAGCCCCTCGACGGGCAGCGCTTCGATCTCGACGCCTACCTGTACTTCTGCGGAAGTCTGACGCCCGAGGAGTTGGATCGCACTCGCGAGCTCTTCACCGGTCAGGTCGGCTTCTCGATCATCCAGCCCGCCGACCTCTCCCCCCTCAAGCGGGATGACCCGCCCGAGGACCAGGAGGCGGAGTTCGACGCCATGCTCCAGCACATCGAGAGCCTGGACGACTCGGGGGCCGTCGTGTTCGTCATCGAAGAGCCCAGTCCGGCGCTCGAGCGGGCCCACCTTCGACCTGGCAACGTGCTGAAGACCACCGGGGAGGACTGGCCCGTGGTCCGGCCCGACGAGGCCGCTCTCGGAGAGGGGCGCGGACTGACGCAACAGCTGAGCGAGGTCGAGGAGCACGCTAGGCTCACCAGCCACGTCCATCTCCTTCGCTCCCTGGTCCCCGCGCTCGCAGAGAGCTTCAAGATGAACGACGTCTTCCTCTACAAGCCGGGCGCGCTGGCCGACCGAGATCTCGAGGCGCTCCCCAAGCGGGTCGCCAACCTCTATATGCGCGGGATCTTCGAGCTCAGGCGATACGCCATCGGTGAGGTTGAGTTGTCCTGGGTTCGAAGCGAAGAGGCGCCCCGCGACGGCGTCGACTGGAGCCCTCCCGGTCTAGATCCCGGAACGAACGTGTCCTGGCAACATGGGCTCAACGGTCCCGTCTGGAGCGGCGAGCTTCAGGTCCCCGAGGGGGGCCCCTGGGGTGTAGGAATCGTCCCCCAGATGGACGTGCCTGATGAGGAGCCGATCGCGGTCCAGGGTTGGACCCGAGCGAGCGTCCCTACCCTCACCGTTCCTCCGGGTCCTGCGCGCACCGTGCGCCTCGGTGGCGGCGTTCGCGAGGCCGGGATCGACCTGTGGATTGAGGACGGTGAGCGAAGGCGCGACTGGCTCCTTGAGACCGCTCAACCGGAGTCGCGGGACTCACGTCCTGACGCCGTTTTAGCGCTGATGGAGGGGCTCCCGGGGGAGCTCTCGAGCCTGGACGAGCCCGAGGCGCGCGACCTGGTCGCGCGGCTCAGAGCGAACGGCTGGCGTGTCGAAGATCTGCGTTGGAGCGATCGTTGCGTGGGCTTTCGCGCCACTTCGCCGGGGGCAGAATCCTCGGTCGCCCTGGCCCTGTTTCGAGCACGAGAGCCGGAGCCTTTCTTGAGTCAAAATGGCGTCGGCTTGGTCTATGGGGCGCTCCCGCAGGAGGTGACGGGGGCGCGTCTGGCGGACGACGTTTTCGCTGCGCTTGTAGACCGTCCTTGACCCGTCCGCGCCCCCTCTCTACGGTTCGGGCGCCTCGGGAAGGAACAGGGCTATGCTTCGAAGACTCACAGGTTTCCTCATCGTCTCGCTCCTCTTCGCCTGCTCGGACAGCGATGGCTCAGGGGGCGCGCCCGACGACGCCTCGAGCGTCGAGGACGTCGCGGCAGACAGCGCGCTCTTGGACACGGCCCTCGTCGACACCGCCTCTGGCGACGTCGCGAGCTCGGATGGTGGCGAGCCAGGAGACGCGGTGACGCTCGACGGCGGCCCGACTCCAGACGTTTCAGCACAAGACGCGGTAGAGGACATCGACGATGAGCTCCCGCCGGCCGGCATCCAGGCTCAGTTTCAGAACTGCTCCGAGCCAGGTGGCGATCGCAACATCTACGACCTGCAAGACCCCCAGTGCCCCGATCACGTGAGCTGGTCCGTCGGCCAGAGCGCGGTCTCCGTGGTGCTTAAGAACGTGGTCGTGAGCGCCGTCTTCGGCGACACCCTCTTCGTTCAGGAGGAGGGAGGCGGGGCCTACAGCGGGATCTCGGTCTACACCCACGGCATGCCGACCCAGGACCTCGTCCCTGGCGATCGCGTCACGATCACCGGCGGCTACTCCGAGTTCTACGAGGTCAGCCAGGTCTATCTTGAGGACTGGGACGTGACGAGCTCGGGCGAGGCTCCAGGAGCCTGGACAGCCCCTCACCCGGCCCACATCGCCAAGGGGGATGTGGCCGAGATGCTGGAGGGCGTCCTCGTGCGCGTGGTGGACATCGAGACCACGCACACCCAGCCGGACTGCCCCCATGACTACGGCGAGTTTGAGGTCACGGGCGGTCTGCGGATCGATGATATGGGCCACCACTGGCAGGCCCGCCTGGGTGACGACTTCTCGTCGATCACGGGACCCCTGCACTACAGCTTCGGCAACTACAAGGTCGAGCCGCGAAACGAGGACGACATCAACGCGACCGCCCTGGGACAGGAGGACGCGATCTCCAAGTGCTTCGCGGCCGAGTGCCAGGCCTCCGATGGCGATCTGGGCACCCAGGCGGTCGTGATCACAGAGCTCCTGGTCGACCCCTATGGATCCGACACGGGACAGGAGTGGATCGAGCTCTACAACCCGGGGAGTCAGGACGTGAGCCTCGACGGGTGGGAGCTCCGCGATTGCGGCGAGCAGACCTACCCCCTGGTCGGAGCGAACCTGATCGTTCCAGCCAAGGGCTTTCTCGTTCTTGGGGCGAGCGACAATCCGGCGACGAACGGAGGCGCCCCGGTGGACTACGCCTACGGCAGCGGCTTTTACCTGCCGAACACGGTCGGGTCGGTCCTCCTGTATGACGGCGCCGCCTGGGAGGGAGCGCTCGTCGATCAGGCCCGCTACTCCCGCTTCGATCCCTGGGACGTCCTGGTCAGCGGGAAGAGCATGGAGCGCCGAGAGGCGCTGGAGTACGGTGCCGATCCGGACAACTGGGCCATCGGCTCAGGCGCCTACGGCCCCACCGAGAATGAGGGCAGCCCAGGGTCCAAGAACAAGGCCTGGTAGGTCCCACCTCAGTGCCGTGAAACGCAGCCTTCGAGGATGGCGTCACGGATCGCTTGTTTTCCAGCCGACGACTGGAAGACGCCGTGGGGCGCCTCGACCCACTCGACCACCTTCTCCGAGGTCACAGCCTCCGCGTAGAGCATCCCCAGCGGCGCGGCCTCACTGCAGTCCTGGTTTCCCTGGATGACGTGCACGAGGGTCTGAGGGTAGTCGTAGAGCCCAAGGGGACTTACGACGCTGTCCTGCTCCAGGGTCTCAGTGTCCCCGCTCGTCGCAGCGTCCGCGCATGGTGTTCCCTCGTAAGCGCTGTCGATCAAGCTCATGGCCGCCGGGCCGTAGCCGCACCGCAGGTCCTCTACAGGGCAGGCCCCCGAGGGCACGAGGTTGTGGCACTGTGACTCCCAGGCGGCGCCACCCAGGCAACCGAGGTCGACCCGCCCCATCGGAGGGCCGCCGGTGACGACGGCGAGATCCAGAACAGCGCCCAGGCTCTGGGCGCTCAGGCCGTACGAGATCTCCGTGGCGCCGCCTGAGTTGCCCGTCGCGCAGAGCGGCTTGCCCTCGGTCCAGTCCCTCGATCGTAGCCAGCTCATCATCGTCGTGAACCGACACGAAGACCTCCGCATCCCGCCCGGGCCCGTCACCCAGTCGTAGCTCCAACGCCTGCGAATCGTAATGAAGCCCTCGTCGACGAGCGCCTGGGCGATGGCCGCGTTGTAGAAGGTCGTCCCGCCCGTCCCTGAGCTGAAGGTCACCACGCCCCGGACCGGAGTGCCCTCCGGGGGTCTCCCGACGAGCATCGTCAACTCGATGGGGTCGAGACCCTCGCAGATGACCTCAGCCCTGTGACAGGTCGCGTCCGCGACCGCGTTGCTCGGATTGGCCAGCACGTCCGCGACATCGCATGCCCCCAGGTTCGTAAACGTGCCGGGCTCCTCCGCCACATCCTGGGCTTCCTGCCCGTCAGCGTCTGGCTCCAGACGAATCGCATCTGCCGCTGCGGAGACATCGGCCTCGCCCGAGACACCCGAGTCGGCGGCGATATCCAGGACGTCCATGTTCGCCGAGCTCGAGGCGTCCGCATCCCCTGTGGAGGCGTCATCACTGCACCCCGCGAGCAGCAGGGTGGCCAGACCAAGACCAAGACCAAGGACGGCGACCGCGCGTGACGCCGTCGGAGAGCGCGCGGTCACGGGAGATTCACGGGCACGAGGACCGAGCCGTAGACGCGCAGCTCCACGCACCCACGGTCGATCATGTCTGAGTCCACGGTTCGTCGGGTCACGGTGCCCGCCGGCTCTCCCGAGGTCCCTGACTCCAGCAGGAGATCGATGAGGTCAGCCGCGATCTCGAGCGCTCCGGTGTCCTCCGTGACGCAGACGATCTCAGCCGGGCTCTTTCCGAGCTGGTCGATGGCCAACACCACCTCCACGTCAGCGTCGCTCTGGTCGTCCG
>CALCNF010000659.1 GCA_937897815.1 uncultured Pseudomonadota bacterium
CTTCTACGCGTTCCCTGATCTACGCGGCGTGCTGGGAAAGCGTCTAGGTGACACGGTCATCGACTCCTCCATGAAGTTCTGCGAGGCGCTGCTTGAGCACGCGATGGTCGCGGCCGTTCCCGGCGAGCCCTTTGGCGCCCCCGGGTTTATGCGTCTGTCTTACGCTTGCTCCATGGAGGACGTGGAGACCGGCATGAGCCGAATCGCGGAGTTCATCGCTCGGCTGGAGTGAGGTGGCTGGCCGAGGCGCTCTGGTCGTGGCCCGTTCGCATCGACGGTTGAGGCCACGCGGGACCCTGCGACACAGAGCCGATAGGCTCGAAGACGCCGAGGGCCTCAGGACCGCTCGCCTTTGACGCGTCATGGAGGCGATGCGCCCGACGACACCGTCTGACGTTCTCGAAGCCCCTTTTCGCTGATGAGCCGAAGGCGTAAGTGGTCGCGCCGGCGATAAGCGTGGCCGTCCAAAGAACCACCCCGATCTCATCGATCTTTCCCTCGGGCACCTGAGCATCCCAGGTGAAGGACACGGCGCTCGCGACCACGGTCGCACCGACCAGGGGGAGCGTTACGAGCGTATCGAGGACGGGCGCGACCTTGGAGGTTGTGCATGTCCGTGTTGGACCCGACAGGGGGACATAGGTCTGAGGAGCGCTGGTGAACGCCAGGCTACATCCCGATAGGAAGAGCGCGACGATCCCGCTCCCCGCCCACCTGCGCAGCACGGCAGTCTTGCGACTCAACACGCCACTTAGAAGCGTCCCTGCATGCCAACGGTCACCAGGTAGGTGATCATGCCGCCGCTGCGGAAGCGACTCCCTAGGGCGTCGTAGACCTCGTTGTAGACCGGATTGAACTCGTTGACGCCAAAGGAGTTGCTCTGCTCCACGGCGTTGTCCAGCGCCTTATCCAGGTCGCGACCGGCGTCGGCCGTCGTCAGGAAGTGGGGCAGCTCATTCTCGACGGCGAAGCGGGCGAGGAGCTGAAACTCGGGGATAGGCTGGTAGCGAACGCCCAGCCAGGTCGAGAGGTTCGCGTACTGCTCGACGTCCGTGATCCCGTTGGTCTTCATGCGTCGGCCGGTCGCCGGGTCGATGTCGCCGCGGTCAAACGTCGTGAGCTCGCAGGAGGCGATGGGATCCTTTGGATCGCAGGGGCTCCCGCCGAGGGCCTCGAAGAGATCGGTGTACTCCCGGCCCTCAAAGTGGAAGTCGAGGCGACCACCGATGTCGATGGTCACGCCACGCTTGAGGCGTCGGTCTTCGTACGGCATCAGCTCCAGACCCGCCGAGGCGTGAATCACGTGTCCGGGCGAGACCAGGGTCTGCGTCTCCGAGTTGTAGTTCTTAAAGAGGGAGTCCTCCGAGGGGACGACGAGCTTCGCGCCGGCCTGGAAGTAGGGCTCGACCCAACGGGTGGGTCGGCTTGAGACGGCGGTCGCCACGTGGATGCCCCACAGCCCCTCTCCGACCGCCTTGTTGCTGGCCTCTTTCACCACGCCTGTGGGGATGGTGAGGCCGAAGTCCAGGGCCCAGGTCGCGCGGGTCGCGTCTCGGGCGAAGGATAGGGGAGTGAAGCGCGTCGTAATCGACATGTCGCCGAGACCGGAGCGCACGGTCCCCTCGTCTGGGACGGGAAACAGGCTGGGCTGGGTGTAGGGATCGACCGTCGAGTTGTCACGACCCGTGTACCCGACACCCGTGTCGAAGCCGAGCTCGGTCTGGTCGAAGAGCACCACGGGGAGGCTCACGCCCAGCTGAGCGTTGCGCCAAAAGCCGATCACCGCTTGAACGTTCAGCTGCTGGATATGTCGATTCGCGACCAGCTCACGAGCGTCCAGGATGCCGCTCCCGTTTGGGCAGAGCGTCTGGCCTGTCGCCGTGCTGGTGTCGTGGGCGAGACAGCGAAACTCACGGAGGATCTTGCCGCTTCGCAGCCTCATCTCCCAGTCGGCCGTCAAGGTCACGTCGACGACGTCGTCATCATCCTTGGGATGACTGTCGATGATGTGAGTGACCTGAGCGCTCAGGACGCTGGGCGCGATGAAGGCGACCAGGATCAGGGCGAGCGCGAGTCTCTTCAGTGTCGAGTGCGGGGTCATCATCCTTACTCCTCGTCTCGCAGATTGAATTCCTTCATCTTGTTCTGCAAGGACTTACGACTAATCATCAGCAGTTGCGAGGCCCGCGTCACGTTACCATTGGTCTGCTCGAGGGCCTGTACGATCAGCTTTCGCTCGACCTGAGCGGTGGTCTCTTTCACGAGCTCCTTCATGGAGATGCGCCCAGTGAGGCCTCGATCGAGGCGCGCCATGGCCGCGACTCCGGGGGCGGAGCTCGCCCCCGACTTCATCTCATCGGGCAGGAGGTCCAGGGTGATCTCGTCGCCCTCGCTAAAGAGCACGAGTCGCTCGAGCACGTTCTCAAGCTCACGCACGTTCCCGGGCCAAGCGTAGGAGCCGAAGGCGAGGTTCGCCTCAGGGCTCAGGCCCTGAATCGATCGTCCCAGCCGCTCATTGTAGCGCTGGAGCATCTCCACGAGCAGCAGCGGAATGTCATCCGGGCGTTCACGCAGTGGCGGGAGATGAATGGGGACGACGTTGAGGCGGTAGTAGAGGTCCTCTCGAAAGCGCCCCTCCTCGACCTCGACCGCCAGGTCTCGATTCGTGGCGGCCACCAGCCGGACGTCGACCTCCATCGTCTCGATGCCGCCGATTCGCTCGAATGAAGACTCCTGGAGCACTCGGAGCAGCTTCACCTGCATCTCGGGCGGGATCTCTCCGACCTCATCGAGGAACAGGGTCCCACGGTTCGCCAGCTCGAAGCGACCAGGCTTTGAGGATATCGCGCCCGTGAAAGACCCCTTCTCATGCCCAAAGAGCTCGCTCTCGATCAGCGTCGGGGGGATGGCGGCGCAGTTGAGCCGGATGAAGGGCTTGCCGCTCCTGGCCGAGTGGTTGTGCAGGGCGCTGGCGACCAGCTCCTTACCCGTGCCGCTCTCTCCCGTGATCAAGACGGTGGAGGGGCTGTCGGTGACCTTTCGGAGGATGTCGAACACCTTCTGCATCGAGGACGAGCGACCGATCATGCCGAAGGAGGTGTCTTCTCGACCCTCGGCCTGGGCGATCTCTTCGACCGCGTCCATTTCGCCTCTCGCCTGAGCCAGCGCCTTGGCGATCATCCCTCGGAGCTCGGCCGCGTCGAAGGGCTTGGTGACGAAGTCGAACGCGCCCACCTTCATCGCTTCGACGGCCGTGTCCACGGTGCCATGAGCCGTGATCATCAGCACCTCGCGCCCCGGATAGTGCTCGACTACGTGCTCAAGGAGCTGCATCCCATCTACGTTGGGCATCTTCAGGTCGGTGACGATCACGTGGACGTCGCCGCCGGTCTCGCGGAGCTTCTCGATGGCCCTCTGTCCATCCTCCGCTTCCGTGATCTCATGACCCTCGCGAGCCAGGATTCCACGAAGGATCGTTCTCATGTTCGGTTCGTCATCGACGATCAGGATTCGTCCGCTCATGATCCTTCGCCCTTCGAGTTGTTGGCTGGATGGATTCCGGAGACCGTGGCGTCGATCTCCCCTCGGTGTAGCAGGACACGCACCGCGTCTCCGGGCTCGAGGCGCGTGGCTTCGCTCACCACACGTCCCTCGGCGTCTCGTACGATGGAGTAGCCCCGCTCCAGACAGGCGACCGGTGAGAGCATCTCGAGCGCTCCACGAACTCTGGCCAGGCGGTTGCGCCGCGCGAGGATCCCCGCACGCTGGGCCGTGGCGAGTCGTCGGCTCAGGCCTTCCAGAGCGCCGCGCTCGGCGGCGAGGCGCTGCGTGGGGTGGAGATTCCTCAAGCGCGCTCGCAGCTCGGCCTGTCTCGCGCGGCCCTGGGCGATTCGACCCTGAATCGCGCGGCTCATGTCGCGCAGTCGGTCCTGATTGCGGCTCCGCTCATCATCGAGCCGCCGCTCCACCACGCGGACCATGGTCTGTGTCCACGCGTCCAGTCCCGCCAGCAGGTCATTGAGGGAGGGGACGACAAGCTCGGCTGCGGCGGTCGGGGTCGCTGCCCGAACGTCCGCCACGTCATCGGAGAGGAGGTGGTCCGGCTCGTGCCCGACGGCGCTTACGATGGGTGTCACGGCGTCTGCGATCGCCCTCGCGACGCGCTCCTCATTGAAGGCCCAAAGGTCTTCGATGCTCCCGCCGCCGCGCCCTACGATGATCACATCGACCTCAGGATGCGCGTCGAGGCGACCTATGGCCTCGACGATCTCTTCGGCGGCCCGATCCCCTTGCACGCGACAGGGAGCCAGGAGCACCCGGGAAGGGAAACGGCGCTCCAGGGTGGTCAGAATGTCGCGAAGGGCGTCGCCGGTCTCCGAGGTCACGACACCGATACGACGGGGCAGAAGGGGCAGCTCTCGCTTACGCTCGGGAGCGAACAGGCCCTCCTGCGCGAGGCGCTCCCTCAGCGCTTGTAGCTCCGCCAGACGATCCCCAAGCCCCACGTCTCGTATGGAGCGCACGATGAGCCGGTACCGACCGTGGGGTGGATAGATCTCGATGTCCCCGGAGGCGACCATCTTCTTTCCGTCTCTCAGCTCCGCCGAGATGCGCCGCGCTGTCGAGGCCCAGATCACGGCGGAGAGCTCCGCGCCTGGATCGCGCAGGGTGAACCACACATGACCCCGGGCGGAGGCCTTGACGTTCGAGAGCTCGCCCTCCACCTGGATCTTCGAGAAGGCTCCCTCCACCACGCCCTTGAGGCGGTAGGTCAGGCTCGAGACGCTGGGGATCGCGTCCCCTCCAGAGGATGGGTGCGGTGTTCGCATCATGGCGTCGGAGTCTCCCATCCTTGCGGGAAGCGTTGGGAGGGAAGACTCAAGGGCGCTGCTCGCTTGGCTTGCCAGCGTCGCTCATCCCATATCCCCTCGTCGCGCCTGGACCTGGCGAGCGGCTCGATTGATGTACGAGGGCACGCCCTTGGCCCGCAGGAGGTTCTGGAGATCTTTGCGGCGCAGGTTCCGAATGAAGCCTGTAGCCATAGGCGGCGGCGTCTTTGGGTTGTAGATGAGCGCAACCATGATCGTGTAGTTCCGGGTGTACTCCCGGTTCTTCGCGATCAGCCGGATGATCTCACCCCCGAGGGCCTTATCCTGGACGAAGGAGGTGACCTCCTTCTCCGTGAGCTTCGGGCTCTTCATCACCGCTTCAGCGACCACGCGGACCTTGTCGCGCACCAGGATCTTGCGCGCCGATGCGTCGCCCATGAGCGCCAGTCGAACCTTCTGGGGCACGTTCATGTCTTCGATCTGCTTGAACAGCGGCTTCTTTCGAACCGGCTCCTCTGGCTCCTCTGGCTCCTTCGCTGCGGCGGCGTCATCGGCTTCGTCCGACGCCTCCACCCGCTCCTGGCCAGCGAGCAGGCTCTGGAGATCGGCTTCAGCCTCTGCGGCCGGCTCGGGAGTCTCCTCCTCGGCGACCGCTTCGGGTTCGTCCGCCTCGGCGGGGGCCTCGGCAGCGGCCTCTGCCTCGACAGGCTCCTCTTGAGTGGCCTCGGCCTCCTCGCCAGCCATCATGCCTGTGGAGTCACCGAAGAACGCCTCAGCCAGCTGTTTGAAGCCCGGGATCCTCGTCGTGTCCACGCCATTACGGATGGCCGTCTCAAGGACTCGCGCGAGGAGCGGCGTTGGCGTCGCCGTGTTCTTCACGAGGGCGACGATGATCTCTGGCTCGCGGACGACACGCACCTGGTTCGACGCGATCAGGTCCAGGATCGTTCCCCGGAGCTTACGGGCCATCCAGCGGACGGTCTCGTCATAGCAGGAGCGATTGGCGACCAGCCGCTGGAGCATGCCGGGCTTGTCCTGAAAGACGTGGGCGTACACGTCGAGGACCGCGCCTCCAAGTTCGGCGTTGCTCATGAGCCCGTGGAGCACCGCCTCGGGCATCTCCTTGAGCGAGGCCTTCGCCGTGCTGGCCACGTCCCCATCGCTGTCTCGCGCGAGGATCGCCAGGGCGACGCCCAGCTGGTCGGGCGGCATCGGGACGACCGCGCGCGCCATGAGCATCTTCGCGGCCGAGGGCGCCGACGCGCTCACGCGCGGCTGCATCGCCTCGGGAATCTCGTTGAGGGGAACCGGAGTCCCGCTGATATAGTTCACGCTCACGCTCCGTCCTCCTTAGGCCCATCGTCAACGTTGATTCTCTGAGCGATCATGCGCAAGCCCTCCAACGTCAGAAAGGGCTCTACTCGATCAATGCGAGAGGTGTCCTTGGAGATCAAGCCGGCCAGACCGCCGGTCGCGATCACCTCGACTTCATCCTCTCCCAGCTCCTCCAGCAGTCGCTCGACGATGCCGTCCACCAGACCCACATATCCGTAGACGATCCCCGACTGCATGCTCTCGACCGTATGGGTACCGATGACCCGGTCTGGTCGTGAGATGCTCACCCTCGGCAGCTTCGCCGCTCGCTGGTAGAGCGCCTCGAGACTGATCCCGATCCCAGGCGCGATCACACCGCCCAGGTACACCGCCTCGGAGGTGATCACGTCAAACGTCGTCGCGGTCCCGAAATCGACCACCACGCAGGCGCCCTGTGCCAGATCATGGGCCGCGACCGCGTTCACGATACGGTCCGCTCCGACCTCAGCCGGGTTCAGGTAAGCGACGTCGATGCCCGATGGGGTGTCAGGGCCCACGAAGTTGGCCTCCACGCCGAAGTACCGCTGACAGGCCCTTCTGTTCGCGTGGACGGCGGGAGGAACGACGCAGGACACGATGGCTGAGCGCACGCGCTCCGGAGCGATCCCCCGGGCCTGAAACAGGTTCAGGTAGAGGACTCCCACCTCGTCGGTGGTGGTCTTGGCGTGGGTCTCTACACGCCAATGCTCGATCCATCGCTCCCCGTCGTGGAGACCGAGCACCGTGTTCGTGTTGCCCACATCGAGGGCCAGGAGGCAGTCACCGCTCATGCTTGCTCCGACCGATCATCGAGGGTCACCTCGCCAGAGCGCACAATAACCGTGCTCCCGTCGAGCAGATCGGTGACCAGCAGCGCTCCTTGTTCATCGATCCCCTGCACGACTCCCGGTCGTCGACCGTCGGCCGCATCATATTCGATGGCCTCGTCCTGGAGGATGTTTCTCAGCCCGTAGGCTTGGACGTCGGGTCTTTGGCGCACCTCGAAGGCGGCCAGCTTCGCCCTCAAGCTGCCCCCGATGCGCTGTGCGAGCCAGTCGAGGTCGTGCTCCTCGCCGGTCTCGATGGCCATGCTCGTGGCGATGGCGTGCAGCTCAGGAGGGAAGTCCTCCACGGTCGCGTTCACGTTCAGACCCAGGCCGACGATGACAGTCACCTTCCCGCCGGAGAGGGTCAGCTCCGTGAGGATCCCGCCGAGCTTTCGCTCCTCGAAGATGAGGTCATTGGGCCACTTCAGGCCGACGCTCAGCCCCGCGGTCTCCAGGACGTCGGCGATGGCCACGGCTGCGTCCAGGGTGAGCCCGCTCAGCTGGTCGGCCGCCAAGGTGGTCTCGTGAATCAGAGAGAGATAGAGGTTCCCGGCGTCGGGGGAGTGCCAGGAGCGGCCCATACGCCCTCTGCCCGCGCTCTGATGGCGCGCCACGACGACCGTGCCGGTCGCGGCGCCAGCGTCGATCAGGCGTTTGGCCTCCTCGTTCGTGGAGTCGAGGCTCTCGTGGAGGATGACCGTGCTCATGATGCGACCCGCAGGCTGAGGTCGACGGCCCGAGCCGAGTGGGTGAGCGCTCCGACGCTCAACAGGTCAACGCCGGTCTGTGCGACCTCGCGGACCCGGTCGAGGGTGAGGTTGCCGCTGGCCTCGAGGAGGGGGCGTCGCGGCCTACTTGCGACCACCTCGACGGCGGCCCGAAGCTCCTCGGTGCTCATGTTGTCGAGCAGGATCACGTCCGCCTGCGCCTCCAGGGCCTCCTCGAGCTCCCGTGGGTTCGTGACCTCGACTTCAATCTTGAGCAGGTGGGGTGACGCGGCACGCACGCGCCGAACCGCCTCGGTCAGGGAGCCGCACGATGCGATGTGGTTGTCCTTCACCATGATGCCCGAGTCCAGGCCAAAGCGATGGTTGGAGCCGCCACCCTGCACGACCGCGTACTTCGCCATCGAGCGCATGCCTGGAGCCGTCTTTCGCGTGTCGACGATCGACGCGCTCGTCCCCGAGATGGCGTCCACAAAGCGGCGCGTCAGGGTCGCGATGCCCGACAGACGTTGAAGGATGTTCAGGGCGGTTCGCTCTCCGATGAGGAGGTCGCGAGCGTTGCCTCGAAGGGTCACGACCGTGACCCCTGGGTCGACCAGCGAGCCCTCCGGTGCGGTGGCCTGCACCTCCAGGTCGGCTTGCATCAGCTCGAACACTCGAGCGAAGTAGGGAACGCCAGCCAGCACCAGCGGTTCCTTGGCGATGACGACGGCCTCGGCCCGAGCGTCTGACTCGATGGTCGCCAGTGTCGTGCGGTCTCCCGTGCCGATGTCTTCGTCGAGAGCCAAGCGGATCAGAGCGTCGGTGGACGTCGTGTGCATCAAACCTGGATAGCGTTGATCGCGCCGAACGGCAAGCGCGCGCGAGCGCGCGTGGAGCGCGATCGGCCCCGCACGTGACGCGCTTGACAGGGATCGCCGGTCCTGATCGTATGCCCCCATGCATAAGAAGAATTTTGTCCTCGACACCAACGTTCTCCTGCACGACCCGGAAGCGATCTTTCACTTCCAAGAGCACGACGTGTGCATTCCCATCGTGGTGATCGAGGAGGTCGATACCTTCAAGAAGGCCGCCAATGAGCTGGGGCGTAACGCCCGAGAGGTGTCTCGTCACATCGATAAGCTCCGGCAGGAGGGAAGCCTCGTCGAGGGTGTCCCGCTCCCCAACGGCGGGATCCTGAGGGTCGTGGTCACCGACCGAGAGCTCCCCTCGGGTTTTCGCATCAGCCACCAGGCAGACAACCGCATCATGGCCACGGCCTTGCACGTTCAGGAGCAGGACGAGGAGCGTCTTACGATCCTCGTGACCCTCGATACGAGCCTGCGCATCCGAGCCAACGCCCTTGGGCTTGAGGCGGAGGACTATGACGTTGACCGGATCACGCTCGACGAGCTGTACCCGGGAAGCACGGAGATCGAGCTCGCGCCAGGTCAGGTCTCGCGGATCTTCGAGGACGAGAGCATACCGCTCCCGGAGCCCCCGGAGGGTGAGGTCTGGTACGAGAATGAGTATGTTCTCGCGAGAGACGATCGTGCCAGCGCCCTGTGTCGTGTTGAGCTGGCCGAGGGTCAGCTGCGCCAGACCGTGGGTCTCAAGGATCCGATCTGGGGCATCCGTCCCCGTAATCGAGAGCAGCACTTCGCCCTCGACGCGTGTCTACGAGAGGACATTCGCCTCGTGACGCTGGTCGGCAAGGCCGGCACGGGTAAGACGCTGCTGGCGCTCGCCGCTGCGCTCCATCAGGTCGCCGAGGAGGAGCGTTACCAGCGTGTCCTGGTCTCGCGCCCGGTCATGCCTCTCGGGCGTGACATCGGCTTCTTGCCCGGTGACGTGGAGGACAAGCTCAAGCCCTGGATGCAGCCCATTCACGACAACGTCGACTTTCTTCTGGGGCTGAACAATCGAAGCGATCGTCGTCAGTCGGGTCGGGGGATCGGCGATCTGGTGGGGCAGGGTCTCATGGAGATCGAGCCGCTCACGTACATCCGTGGTCGCTCACTTCCCTACCAGTTCATCATTATCGACGAGGCTCAGAACCTCACGCCCCACGAGGTCAAGACCATCCTGACCCGCGCGGGCGACGGCACCAAGATCGTGCTCACGGGCGACCCGTACCAGATCGATCATCCCTATGTGGATAGCGTATCCAATGGGCTCACGTACCTCGTTGAGCACTTCAAAGGGCTCCCAATCGCCGCCACGGTGACGCTCCGAAAGGGCGAGCGCTCTGAGCTGGCTGAGCTGGCATCGAACGTTCTCTGATGGGCACCCTACTGGGGGAGTCGAGCGTGTCTCCCTTCCGCGCGCGAACCGTCCGCAGATTTGACAGGGGTGGGGTCGACGCATTAGTAGGCCCAACCTCGCGAATTTTTTATGAGGAGTCCTAGATGGGTTTCACACGGTTCATCGTCATCTCGCTAGCAGCATTCACGCTCACCCTGACCGGGTGTGAGCCTCCGGATGACCGCGTCATCCCCTCGGGCGAGCCTGGAACGACCGTGAACACCGGCATGCCCCACGTCGTGGGTATGGAGTCGGCGACCTACCGGATTGGCGAGACCGCCTACTTCTTCGGCGAGAACTTCCTGGAGCCCGATGAGGGCCGAACCTTTCTGGAGTTCGAGGGCGTCTATGTCTGGGAGGACTCCGACGGGACGCCTATCCTGGAGCAGCTGAACGGATTCACGGTGAACCCCATTTATGACGGCGAGTTCACCGAGTCGACCGTGGTCGACGGCCGCACCATCGCGCCGGGAATGCGGGTCCTGCGCTGGAACCGCTTCGGACCTTTTGAGGTGCCCTTCGGTGGGCAGGGCCGCCGCGCGGGCGTCTTTACGGGCACGGTTCGCGCCGTGAACGTGTATAAGGATGGCACGGAGGATCGGGACGCCAATCCCCTCGATCTGGAGATCAATGTCGAGCCCTCGATCCTCATCACCCGGTTCGAGCCGGTTGTCGGCGTCTCCCCCGACGGGAGCATCCGCACCGCGCAGTGCTCCAGCCCAGCGCTCCGCGCGTTTGGCGGCATGCCCTACGTGCTTGAGGTGGAGGCTATGGGCTTCACGCCCGAGTACTTCATCTATGACGTCAGCAACGTTAACGGCGACGTGCAGATCAAGCAGTTCAATCACACCGCGACGGGTCAGACCGACAGCCTGGGTGACCCGGCGACGCACCCCAACGAGATCGTGGTCTTCAACACCCTGGATGAAGATGACGGCTCGGCCATCGCCTCCATTCGCGTGACCGCCGTAGACGCCAACAACAATCACTACGAGACGGGCCTTCCGCTTCGCATCGTACGCCCGGTCGCCTTTCACAGCGATGGCAACCGCCAGATCGCCGAGTACTACGAGCCGGAGCTGGTTCACGGACCGCTCACCGGCAGCATCGGAACGACGATCAACTACCAGGAGAGCCACTCCGAGTCGCGTCAGCGCGGCGTGAGCGTGACCGTGACCGAGAGCTTCGCTCAGAGCAACGGCAGCGTTCAGACCGAGAACTGGTCGGAGGCCTTCAGCGAGTCCAACACGACCGCCCAGACGAACAGCACGGGCCAGAGCCACAGCGAGGGCCAGAACTCGTCGGAGACCTTCGGGACCAGCTACAACCAGTCGGAGGCGAACTCGGTGAACGTCTCGTCGACCGATGGAACCAGCTGGGGCTGGAACACGGTCGAGGGCAAGACCCAGTCGACCTACGAGACGGAGGTCGAAGAGGCCTACGGTGAGGTCAGCGCAGGCGTGAGCACCGAGGTGGGCGCCGAGGGCTCCGTACCGGGCTTCGCCAAGGTCAGCGGCAAGGTCGGCACGTCGGTCGGCACATCTGTGGGAGGCAAGAAGGCCTTCTGGGAGAATCAGACCGTCGGCTCCAGCTCGAGCAACGGTAACCACATGGACTCCAGCACGAGCGACACCAAGGGCTTCGGCAGCACGACGACTGACTCCGCGGGCCAGTCCTTCTCGGGCACCTACGCGCTCTCGTCTCAGAAGTCGCTCTCGCAGACGGACTCCAAGACCCAGAGCCAGACGGACAGCACCACCTACAGCATGGGCGGCTCAGGCAGCCTCTCGGAGAACTTCACGAAGGGCAGCCAGGAGAGCTGGTCCGAGACCTGGCAGGAGAGCTCCACGGACACGAGCCTGTTCTCCATGTCGAGCATCGTGCCCAACGGGAAGTGCGCCGCGGTGTGGCGTCAGACGGTTCGTCACGTGCGCGTCGGTCACCTGTACAACTATGACCTGTGCGGCGTGCGAAGCCTGGTGGGCGAGCTTTACTTCAACGAGTGGAGCTGGTCGCCCAACATTGCCATCGGCGATGACTGCAACGTTGAGGTGCCCCCTTCGACCTTGCCAGAGGCCGGCTGCTTCCTCGCCTGCGAGTAGACGCGCGGGGAGCGCACCTGCGCTCGTCCGTCCTTCTTTGACCGGACTGCTCGCGTACGCGTAGACTCCGGACAATGAGCAATTGGAACCATAGGCTCGTTGTCTCCTGCGCCCTTATAGCGCTCGCCATGTCGGCACAGGGATGTGCTGAAGAGGAGGCTATCGCCGCGGCCAGCGTGGGCAGCGCGTGCTCCTCGGCGACGCCCTGCGCGGACGGACTGTTCTGCTACGACGGGCTCTGCTTCGACGCCACGGAGGTGGGGTGCAAGGCCGACGCGGACTGCCCGGATGCGTACAAGTGCTTGAGCACTGGGCTCTGCCAGGCCGACGCCCAGTGCGAGACGTCCTTTGACTGCTGCGCTCCAGGAGACGTGACCTGCGAGATGGTCTGCGAGAACTACCAGTGCGTCGGCACCGCCTGCACGGCGGGCCAGACCGAGGTCTGCTACAACGACTGTCACAAGGGCGAGCGACGCTGCAATCTAGGCGCCTGGACCGGCTGCGATGCGGCCGTGAAGACCGCCGAGGAGATCTGCGGCGACGGGATCGATAACAACTGCCTCAACGGTGTCGATGAGAACTGCCCCGACTGTGTCGCGGGAGAGACCGTGGTCTGTGAGACGCCATGCGGTACGGGTGAGGACCTCTGCCAGGCCGACGGAACATGGCGAGGATGTGACGCCCCCACCGACTGCACGTGCACCCCGGGCGACGAGACCACCGAGCCCTGCGGTGTGTGCGGCACCCGAGCCGGGACGTGCAGTCCGTCGGGCACCTGGGTCTGGAGCGAGCTCTGTGAGGAAAACGGGGAGTGCGCCCCGGGTGACGAGGAGACCAGCGCGACCGCGTGCGGCCTCTGCGGAAGCCAGCGGCGTTCCTGCCAGGACACCTGTTTGTGGGGCGAGTGGAGCGAGTGTCAGGACGAAGGAGAGTGCTCGCCTGGCGCTGAAGAGCAGGAGAGCTGCGGCACCTGTGGCGGGACCAGCCGCGTGTGCGATGAGTCCTGCGTGTGGGGCGAGTGGAGCACATGCGATCAAACACAAGGGTGTTCTCCCGGTGAGATCGACGAGCAGAGCTGCGGGCTGTGCGGCACCAAGACGCGCGTGTGTGATGGGTCGTGCGGCTGGAGTGATTTTGGCCCCTGCATGAACGAGGGGAGCTGCTCGCCTGGCATGGTCGATGACCAGGCCTGCGGGATGTGCGGGAGTCAGGAGAGAACCTGCAACGACTCCTGCGAGTGGGGAACCTGGGCTCAGTGCAGCGGCATGGGCTTGTGCAGTCCAGGGACCGTGGAAGAGAAGGACTGCGGTCCCACGAGTGACGTCGGAATCTGCGAGCAGGGGACCAGCACTCGGACCTGCGGAACCGGCTGTCAGTGGAACGCCTGGGGCAGCTGTCTTGGCGCCACCTACGAGACCAGCGAGGTCTGCGGAAATGGGCTGGATGAGGACTGCGATGGGAGCGACTGGACCGTCCCCGACGATTACGAGCCCAACAACACCTGCTCCACCTGCAAGTGGCTGGGCGAAGACCCCGATTTCACGGGCGATGACATCCTCTTTGGCAGCTTCGACAACGTGAATGATGAGGTGGACTACTACTGCTTCGATGGGATTGATGACTCGCCGCCGATCTATTGTCCGTGGTGCTCCGAGAACATCAAGATCGAGCTGGAGAATCAGTCCTTTGGCATGGACGCGGATCTCGCGTTGTTCCGAAAGACCGTCGATGATGATGGAAACGTCCTCAAGACCTCCATGGAGAACTGCGAGGACTACAACCCCTTCGTTACCAGCGTGACCATTGGGCCCGACGACGAGTCCATCAGCTGGAGCGAGAGCAGCAAGCCCGATACGGACTTCTACATCCTTCGGGTGAAGAACTACGAGGCCTCCGATTGCTGGGGTAGCTACGAGCTCTCCGTGAAGGGGCTCGACTAGTGCCTTTGGGGGGGCCCACTGGGCCCGACACCGCCGCACGCAACACCCTCATCGCCTTCGCGGGATTGTGCTTGCTGCTGTGCGGTGTGAGCCCGGCTAACGCCTCAGGTATCGATCGCCGCCTCGACGAGATTGTTGAGGCGGCGATGGAGCTTCCTCCGCCGAACCCTGTGTACGCAGAGAACGTCAAGGTCGGTATTCGCGGGGTCCTGCTTCAGCATATTGAGCCGTCCTCCAGTGATCCCAAGCGGCTCTATATGGCGTCGCGCGAGGGCTACATTTACGCGACGGACGACGGGGGCGTGACCTGGAAGGAGGCCCGCCTGATCATCAAGCGCCGCAAGTTCTTTGGCGCGCTACGACCGAGCCCCGCGCCCTCTGGAGCGCCGTTCTCGATCGGGTCGGGCCTCGCGGATTTTCAGAGCCAGGGCCTGCTGAAGTACCGCTTCGGAGACATGCTGAAGTTTCCCTACGGGACCTCAAACAACAAGATCCTTGAGCTCGACCCGGGATCGCCGGCCTTCTGGTCGGCTGCGGAGCCCCATCCCCATACGGACCCGGGCCTCTTCTCGCTCGGGGACGCGAGCGGCGGCGGCGGCGCTGACGGAGACGCCTCCCGCTTGGGTATTGGGCTCAAGACGTCGGCCAAGTGGCTGGCTCGGCTGCTCACCAAGAAGAGGAAGAAGCCCCTCACCATGAACCTGCAGCTGACCCTGGCGGTGAAGGGCGTCGAGCCCACCGTCATCAACTCGGTGGCGGTCCATCCCACAGACGCGAAGAACGTCCTCGCGGCCAGCGATATGGGGCTATGGCAGTCGCAAGATGGAGGCGAGTCCTGGTTCCTGCTCTTCGCCGGGAGCACCCGAAAGGAGCGACGGGCGTTCGACGTCGAGTTCCATCCGGATAACCACGACACGATCCTGGTGGCCACGGGACAGGGTTTGCGCATCTCGCGCAACGCGGGGGAGACCTTCGACGTCATCAAGGGTACGCAGCTGTCGACGGCGCGAACCCATTGGGTGCACATCGCGACGAATCATCATAAGACCCTCTTCGCGGGGACCACCATCGGTGTCTTCAGGAGCGATGATCTGGGCTACACGTGGCGGTGGATCTACTTTGAGACGCT
Source organism: uncultured Pseudomonadota bacterium (assembly GCA_937897815.1). Taxonomy (GTDB): domain Bacteria; phylum Myxococcota_A; class UBA9042; order PHBI01; family CALCNF01; genus CALCNF01. The sequence goes on from CALCNF010000659.1 coordinate 15,189, forward strand.
GCCAACCCAGAACCACGTCTCAGCGATCACGACGGACCCCAAGGATCCGAACAAGGTCAGCATCGGGACCAAGGACGGAGTCTTCACCACGACGACCGGTGGGAGGCCCTGGAAGCGGTCCGGCGGGTTCTTGTTTACGGGGAACTGGGTGACCCACCTGGTCACTGATCCCAGGGACGGGGAGCGGATGGTGGGCCTGACCTGGCGCATGGCCTGGGAGACCCGTGATGGTGGGGCGACGTGGACCGCGCTGTATATCAACGACTCCGAGTGGTCTCCTCGCGACGTCAGCTTCGACCCCATCGATCCCTCGATTCTTTGGATCGTGACCTCAGGTGAGCTCTTGAAGATCACCTCCAACCCACCGGAGCAGCCGAGAGCGGGGAGGATCGAGGAGTTCGCACGTCGCGTGGAGCAGGAGCCCACCCTCTCCGAGACCCTCGATCACGTCTTTCGCTCTTTTGGCGTTCACACAGGCGTCCGTGGAGAGAAGCGTCAAAAGGCGATGACCCGCGGCTGGCTCCCGCGGGTTGATCTCACCATCGGGGCCATGGGCGTGGAGGGCGACGCCTTCCTGGACTACAACTTCGCCTCCAACGCCGATGTTCTGGAGAACGTCCTGGGCCGCACGCAGGAGCACTGGAGCGCTTACGGGTTCTTGAAGCTCCGCTGGGACCTGGGCACGGTCGTCAACGACCTGGAGGTCGCGCCCTTTGGCCGCGTCTTCGACACGGCCAATAAGGCCTATCTGAAGCTCCGCTACCAGACCCAGATGGTCTATGAAGAGCGCCGTCGACTCCTCGAGCGATATATCACTCGACCTCCGTCGGACATGCGCTCCTTGCTCTTCCTGAAGCTCCGCCTCGTGGAGCTCACCGCCCAGCTTGATGCCTTCACGGAGGGAGGCTGGGCCAAACAACTTGAGTGGGCCGAGAGCCTTTAACGATCGACGATCCCGGGGCTGATTCAGGTCCCAATACAACTGGAGATGATGATGATTCGAATTCTAGTGCTGGCCCTCGTGGCCCTGAGCCTCGCGGCCGGCCCTGCGGCCGCCGATGGGGTGGAAGCGGGTCTGGCGAAGCTCAAGGCTGAGCCGACCGTCCGTGACGTGCAGGAGGCGGCCCTCCGCTATTTTCGCGTCAACAGCGCCCAGATTGAGAGCATGCGTTCCCGAGCCCGTATCAAGGCGTTGGCGCCCGTGATCGAGTTCTCAGGAGGCTACACCCGCTCCGATCTGGACGACGTCTCGACCAACATGCAGTACGGCTTCGGAACCCTTGAGGAGCCGTGGGTGGCGCGAATCTCTGGCGGCGTAGGCTGGAACGCTCGGGCCAAGATGAGCATCAACCTGCCTCAGCTGGTCTTCAATCCAGAAGAGCTCGACGTCGCATCGCTCGCGGGTCTGGTCGAGGGTCTCCTCAAGGAGTCGACGCGCCTGTACTTCATGCGCCGTCGTCTCCAGGTGGACATGCTGCTTACGCCACCGACCGATCGGGCGACGCTCCTGAGCAAGAACCTGCGTATTGAGGAGCTCACGGGCCTGATCGACGCCATGAGCGGCGGCTGGTTCCAACAAGAGCTGGACCGGCGGGCTCGCCGCTCCGCCAAAAAGGGCGCTCCAGCCGCGCGTACTCCAAAGGCCGAAAACCCTCAGGAAAGGCAGACCAAGCGAGCGTTCCCCAGGTGAGGACCGTGTCATGGGTCACGCTCTGATGTGAGCGTGAGCGTCAGTAGGGTCATCCACGCAGCCAGTCGGCGAGCCGGGTGACGGCCTCGCGTGTGCTCGCGCACGCGGGCAACTCGGCCAGGTCTCCAGCGTCCTCATCTCCACGCTCGGAGGCCTCGGCCAGCGCCCGCTCCCCATCAAAGTTCACGTAGGCGATCCGCGCGGTTCGCTCCTCAGCAGGTCGGCCAAAGCATGAGCCTGGCAAGAACGCCACGCCTGCCTCCTCCAAGCA
>CALCNF010000660.1 GCA_937897815.1 uncultured Pseudomonadota bacterium
CGCCGTGGAGCACCGCGTCGCGCCGGCGGGAGAGCCTCGCGGCCTCTCCCCGCAGCCAGCCCGCCGCGCCGCGCTGCAGCGAGAGCAGCGCCTCCCGCTTCTGCGCCTCCGAGAACGGGGGGGTGACCTCGCTTTACGCGTACGAGAAGCAGCTGGACCCGCCGAACCCGACGTTCCTCATCAACAACGACAAGGATGGCATCCAACTGAAGGCGGGCTGGACCATCGTCGACAAGGTGAATTACGACGTTGGAGCCGGCTGGCCCATCGAGGCCGGCGTCGCCGTTCAGCTGGACCCAAACAGCTACACGGCGTCCGCCAACGACAGCGTGCTCGTCTGGTGCCTGGCCACGTCATCCTTCGGGAGCGGCGATCTCGGCACCCCTGGGTCGCCTAACAGCGCCTGTCCGTAGGACGCCCTCCCCACGCGCGGGGTACGTGGCGCGCGATCCGATGCTTGATGCGGGCTGGGGTTCGTACTACAAGGCGCTTAGAACGCAACCCTACGACCTAAGAGGTCACGAACATGTCAGTCTCCCTGGTACCCGATCAGCCTGTCTTCATGGACACCAACCTGCCGCTCTTCGCGAACCTTCCCTATAAGGTCGCCGACGAGAGCCCGGAAGCCATCGCGTTCGGTCGCAAGGAGATTGACCTTGCGCTCCACGAGATGCCTGGCCTGGAGGCCCTCCGCGAGGAGTACGGCGCCAGCAAGCCGCTCGCAGGCGCTCGCATCATGGGCTCGCTGCACATGACGATTCAGACCGCGGTCTTGATCGAGACGCTCACAGAGCTCGGCGCTGAGGTCCGCTGGGTCTCCTGCAACATCTTCTCGACCCAGGACCACGCGGCCGCGGCCGTCGTAGCCGGGCCCGAGGGCAAGGACGGACAGCCCGTCTTCGCTTGGAAGGGAGAGACCCTGGCCGAGTACTGGTGGTGCACGCTGCAGGCCCTCACGTGGCCTGGTGACCAGGGCGCCAACCTCATCCTTGATGACGGTGGCGACGCCACGCTCCTCGTTCACCTCGGCGCTCAGTACGAGCACGAGGGCCCCATCCCCGCCGTCAGCACCGCTGGCAGCGAGGAGGAGGCGGTCATCATCCAGATCCTCCACGACGTGCGGGCCGCCCAGGGCGACAACTTCTGGCGCCCCATGGCGGCTCAGATTCGCGGCGTCTCCGAGGAGACCACCACGGGCGTTCACCGCCTCTACAAGATGCAGACCGAGGGCAAGCTGCTCTTCCCTGGCATCAACGTGAACGACTCGGTGACCAAGTCGAAGTTCGACAACGTCTACGGATGCCGGCACTCCCTGGTCGACGCCATCATGCGCGCCACCGACGTCCTCATCAGCGGCAAGCGCGCCCTGGTGTGCGGCTACGGTGACGTGGGCAAGGGCTCGGCGGCCTCGCTTGAGGCTCAGTTCGCCAAGGTCTCCGTCTCCGAGGTCGACCCCATCTGCGCCCTTCAGGCCTGCATGATGGGCACCGATGTCATCACCGTCGAGGACGCCCTCGAGGACTTCGACATCTTCGTGACCGCCACGGGCAACTACAACATCATCACCGCCGACCACATGTCGCGGATGAAGCACAACGCCATCGTGTGCAACATCGGTCACTTCGACAACGAGATCGACATGGCCGGCCTTGAGGCCATGGTGGAGCGCGGTGAGCTCGAGAAGATCGAGGTGAAGCCGCAGGTCCACGAGTGGCGCTTCAAGAACACGACCCACGGACCCAACGGCGGAGGACACTCCATCCTCATCCTCGCTGAGGGCCGCCTCGTGAACCTCGGCTGCGCTACCGGGCACCCCAGCCTGGTGATGAGCGCGAGCTTCACGAACCAGACGCTCGCTCAGATGGAGCTCCACGCCAACGCCGAGTCCTACGGAAAGACGGTCACCGTCCTCTCCAAGGAGCTCGACGAGAAGGTGGCACGTCTCCACCTGGCCAAGTTCGGCGTGAACCTCACCGAGCTCAGCCAGGAGCAGGCCGACTACATCGACGTGAAGGTCGAGGGTCCCTACAAGCCGAGCCACTATCGCTACTAGGTCGCGATAGAGCCAAGCTCACGAAGAACAGGCCGACTCCGACTGGGGTCGGCCTTTTTCGTTTGGACTCAGCCGTATGGGCTCGATGGTCGCATCAACCCGAGGCGTGATAGATTCGAAGAGCGTGACGCGTCAGTAGCAGGAGTCGTACACGTGAGTCGAATCACCTCAGGGCAGAAG
>CALCNF010000661.1 GCA_937897815.1 uncultured Pseudomonadota bacterium
ATCGTCCTTGAGGTCCCCGACACTTCCCATGAGAAGTGGCTCAAAGAGAACTACCTGAGCGCCATCCGTTCGGCCCTCAAGGAGACCTCAGAGCGTGACTTCTCCATCGGGTTCAGGACGAGCCTCCCCGAGCCTGATAGAACGCCTGCACCGACGATCAGCGCGCCGAACCCCGTCCAACCGAACCTGGTCGCGCGTTACCGATTCGACACGTTTGTCGGCGGACCCAACAGTCAATTCGCTCGCACCGCCGCCCAGGCGGTCGCGGAGCGTCCCGGAGCTCAATACAACCCGCTGTTCCTCTATGGAGGCGTGGGCCTGGGCAAGACCCACCTGCTCCACGCCATCGGCCACGCCGTCATGGAGCAGCGGCCGAGCTCTCGAGTGGTCTACGTCTCAAGCGAGACGTTCCTCAACGATCTGATCAGCGCCATTCGTAATGATCGGATGGACCTGTTCCGAAATCACTATCGCGATCAGTGCGACGTGCTGCTCATCGATGACATTCAGTTCATCGCGGGCAAAGATCGCACCCAGGAAGAGTTCTTTCATCTCTTCAACGCGCTGCACGGCTCCCACAAGCAGATCGTGCTCACGAGCGACCAGGTCCCCGGGACGATCCCGGGTCTTGAGGAGCGAGTGAAGTCGCGCCTCGGCTGGGGTCTGATCTGCGACGTGAAGCCTCCTGGGTTCGAGACACGAGTGGCGATCCTTGAGCGCAAGGCTGAGCTCGATGGTGTCGAGCTCCCGACCGACGTGGCGCACTTCCTAGCGGACCAGATCACCCGAAACGTACGCGAGCTTGAGGGGGCGCTGATGCGCCTGGGAGCCAGCGCTCGGATCTTCGGTAAGCCGATCACCATGGACATGGCCGAAGAGCTCTTGATGGACCTGGGCGCCCGCGTCATCCGGCGCCTGACGCCTGACTCCATCCTGAGCGCGGTGTGCGACGCCTTTCACGCATCCGAGCGCGAGCTTCGCGGGCCCCGACGTCATCGACACGTCACGATCCCGCGTCAGATCGCCATGTACCTGATACGAGAGCTCACGGACGCATCGCTTCCAGCCATCGGCGAGCTCTTTGGCGGCCGGGATCACACTACGGTGATCAACGCGCTCAAGCGTATTGAGCAGCTGCGAGCCGCAGATCCGGCCCTGCGCCACCGCATGGATACTCTGCGCAAGCGCCTCGAGCACGACTGAGAGGCGTCTCGAGCACGACGGAGAAGCGCCGCTTGGAAGAGCCTCGTCAGCGCGTCGTGAAGCGAGCCTTTAGGAGGCTCAGTGGTCCCTCATTCTTCGGCACGTCAGCGCGTCGTAGAGTGGACCCTGAGGATGCCTTTTGGCCCCTTTTTCTTGGGGAATTAATGGCCGTTCAGCTCCCTCAGATGGCGAAGATCTGCCCAGATCTGACGGCCTCCTGCGCGGGCGTTCAGGCGTGGAAACCCTGGGGAAAACACCGATCAAAAGTATGGGGAAAGAACCGTGGATATTCGTCGGAGGTGCGCCCCTGTGGACAACCGACGATCTCATTCACTTGGACTCCACAGACAACCCCCAGATCATGTGGATTATAACTCTACGAAATCCAATTGAAATTCTACGTAATCCACAGTCTCCACAACCCCTACTTCAACGATTAGATCCCCTCTGATATAGAGGGCTGTATATAAGATAGAACTCCGGAAACCGGGGAGGTCTTCCGTGTCGACTCTTGAGCTGGAAATTGAGCGCAACGCGTTCCTTTCGACCCTGTACAAAGCCCAGGGCGTCGTGGACAAGAAGAGCACCGTTAACGTGCTGAGCCATCTGTTGATCGAGCCCAGCTCGGATGGCTTGAAGCTCACAGGCACCGACTACGATGTGGTCCTCGAGGCGGCGCTCGACGCGCGCATTCTCCACGGTGGTCTGGCCTGCGTGAACGGAAAGAGCCTCTTCGATGTCATGAAGAGCCTCGACGCCCCTACGGTCCATCTGAAGGTGCTCGACACCCATTGGATCGAGGTCAAGGCCGGTCGGAGTAAGTTCAAGCTAGCTGGGATCAACCCGACCGATTTCCCGGAGATTCGATCTCCCGACGAGGTGGTCTGGTTCGGGATTCCCCATGGGACCATCAAGGATCTCATCGAGAAGACCGCCTTCTCCGTCTCCGGAGATGAGACGCGGATGAACTTGAACGGCGTCTTCTTCAAGCTCGATCCCTCCGAGGAGGGTCGCGCGACCCTCACCATGGTCTCCACGGATGGTCATCGGCTCTCCAAGGTAGAGACCACCGTCGAGGTGGGTGGCTACGATGGTCAGCCCTACCAGGCGATCATCCACAAGAAGGGCGTCCAGGAGATGCGCCGGCTCCTCGAGGATGATGTCGAGCACATCGAGGTCGGTTTCGCGCGTGGGTACATCCTGTTTCGCTCCCGAGGCACCACCTTCACGGTCCGACAGATCGAGGATACGTACCCGGATTACGAGCGGGTGATTCCGCCCGATCCGGACTCCAGGATCGTCGCGAACCGAGCCGAGATGATCGCGGCGATCCGACGCATCGCGGTGCTCACGAGCTCCAAGACCTCGATCCTGAAAATGGAGCTGGCCGATGGAGGCATGGCGTTCACGACCTCCAATCCGGATTACGGCGAGGGCCGCGACGAGATCGACGTGACCTATGGCGGCGAGCCCATCACCATCGGCTTCAACTACGTCTACCTGCTCGATGTCCTCAACGTGCTTCGCAGCGAGATGGTCACGCTCTCGTGCAATGACGCCTTCTCGCCGACCGTGATCACATCGGACGATGAGCCGGGTGCGCGGTTCGTCGTGATGCCGATGCGCATCTGAGTTCGTCGTGAGGATCCGCTCCCTGGAGGCGGAGAGCTTCCGCAATCTGGAGCCTCTGCGCATTGAACCCCACGAGCGGTTCAACATCTTCGAGGGCCTGAACGGGCAGGGGAAGACCAATCTTCTCGAGGCCATCTATCTCCTGGGCGCGCTTAGAAGCTTCCGAGAATCGAAGGTCTCGTCCCTCGTTCATCACGATCACCCGAGCGCGGTAGTGCGCGGTGAGGTCGAGCTTCGCGGGATGCGCAGGAGGCTCGCCGTCGAGCTCACGGGGAACGCCCGTCGCGCGGCGCTCGATGGGAACGTCGTCTCCAGACTGGGCGCGTACTTTGGTCACCTGTTCGTGGTCGTTTTTGCGCCCGATGATCTCACTTTGACCAAGGGCTCGGCCGGCGGACGCAGGCGATTTGTCGACCGGGCGATCTTCAACGTTCATCCAACCTATCTCGATGAGACGCGCGACTATCTCAAGGCGCTCAAGCATCGAAATGATCTGCTTCGACGCCCCGTCGTGGACCCAGAGCTCCTGGCGACCTTCGATGAGACGCTCATCCGTCATGGCTCTAGGATTCTCCAGCGGAGGATGAGCTTCCTCGATCGCTTCGCTCCGATCTTCCAGGAGGTCTTCTCTGAGATCACCGGTTCGGACCACCTGGGCGAGATGCGCTATCAGAGCAGCGTCATGTCGGGAGACGGGGAGATCTCCCGTGATCTCGATACCCTGCGCGATCAATTCGCCGAGCGGCTCGCCTCGAAGTCGCGCGCGGAGCAGCGAAGGGGCTACACCATCGTTGGGCCTCACGCCGATGACCTCTTGCTCGAGCTCGACGGTCGCGCCGCGCGAGGTCACGCGAGCCAGGGACAACACAGGGCCTTCGCCCTGGCCTTGAAGATCGCCGAGCTCCGGACCATTCGAGAGGCCACTGAGATCGACCCGATTCTGTTGCTCGATGATGTCTCTAGCGAACTGGATGAGTCTCGAAACCATGCCCTCATGACCCACCTTGACCAGGCTGGAGGACAGGTTTTTGTAACCACGACCGATCGCCGTTGGATCCGTGTTAACGGGGCTTGTCGGGTCTACAGAGTCGAAGAAGGTCAGGTCTCGGTTTCTTCTGGGTGACGATCGGTCTCACAATCCGTAAGGTAGGCCCATCGTCGGAGAGGAGAGGAACTCGTGGAACGGTTCGTCATCGAGGGAGGGCACGCGCTTGAAGGCAGCGTGCGTCCCTCTGGTTCAAAGAATGAAGCCCTGCCGGTCTTGGCTGCCTGCCTGCTCTCAAGTGAGCCCATCACGCTTACGAATCTGCCGGACATTGTTGATGTTCGGGTGATGCTTGAGGTCCTCGAAGATCTCGGCTGTGAGGTGGTTCGAGGACCATCGGGTCCTGACGGATGGAGCGTGAAGATCACGGCTGCAGAGCTCCGTGGACCTGAGCTGGAGCCGGAGCTCTGTAAGCGGATCCGCGCCTCGATCCTCTTCGCGGGCCCCATGGTCGCGCGTCTGGGCTCCGTGAAGTTGCCCCCTCCCGGCGGTGACGTCATCGGTCGGCGTAGGGTCGACACCCACTTCCTGGGTCTCGAGAGCCTCGGGGCCAAGCTCCTGATCGAGGACGGCTATCGACTGGTCTCTGATGGCCTGGTCGGCGCCGAGATCTTTCTCGACGAGCAGTCGGTCACCGCGACCGAGAACATCATCATGGCGGCGGCCCTGGCCAAGGGGACGACCACGATCACCAACGCGGCGTGTGAGCCTCACGTCCAGGGCCTGTGCCGGATGCTCGTGTCGATGGGTGCGGAGATCTCAGGCATCGGGACGAACACCTTGCGTGTGACCGGAGCCGAGCGGCTCTCAGGAACCGATCACCGCATCGGTCCCGATTACCTGGAGATCGGCAGCTTCATGGGTCTCGCGGCCGTCACCAACTCGGATGTGACGATCACGGATGTTCGGCCGCGTGAGCTTCGGATGGTCTTGCACACCTTCGCTCGTCTCGGCGTGGAGCCGGAGATGGGGGACGACTGGCTGCGGATTCACCCCGACCAGCTGCTGAAGGTCCGACAAGATCTCCACGGCGCCATCCCTCGGATCGACGACGCTCCCTGGCCTCATTTCCCTACGGATCTGATGTCTATCGCCATCACCGTGGCGACCCAGTGTGAGGGAACCGTGCTCTTCTTTGAGAAGATGTTCGAGGGGCGGATGTTCTTCACGGACTCCCTGATCAGCATGGGCGCCTCCATCATCCTGTGCGATCCCCACCGAATCGTGGTCGTGGGTCGCTCGCAGTTCTATGGGACGCGTCTCGAGAGCCCCGACGTTCGAGCCGGTATGGCCCTGCTCATCGCGAGCCTGGCGGCCAAGGGGACCAGCGAGATCTACAACATTCGTCAGATCGATCGCGGCTATGAGCGCGTCGACGAGAAGCTTCGGGCTCTGGGAGCTCGAATCGTTCGGGACGAAGCGTGAGCTGATGTCATCGGCAGACCGTCGCGACTCCTCGACGAACGTTCGTCGACTGGTCGTCAAGCTGGGTTCGACGACGGTGACCTCCGAGAGCTTCGAATCGCTCGTAGGACAGATCGCCCAGGCGCGCGGCGCGGGCATCGACGTGGTCCTGGTGACCAGCGGCGCTGTCGCGGCCGGAATGGAGGTGCTCGGCGTGGCCGAGCGACCCTCGGAGACCTCTCGCGCGCAGGCCCTCGCGGCGGCCGGTCAGGCCGAGCTCATGGGCCGTTACGCGCGCTCCCTCGGTGCGCACGGTCTTCGTTGCGCGCAGATCTTGCTCACCCATGAAGATCTGAGCCATCGCAGGCACCTGCTGAATATCCGCCACACCCTTGAGTCGGCCTTTCGACTCGGCCTGGTCCCGGTGGTCAACGAGAACGACACCGTCGCCACGGAGGAGCTCCGGTTTGGAGACAACGATCGTCTGGCCGCGGCCATGGGTTCAGTGATCGACGCTGATCTCGTGATCCTGTTGAGCGACGTGGACGCTCTATATGACGCAGATCCCCGTTCGGAGCCTGAGGCTCGGGTGATCGAAGAGGTGCCAGAGATCAGCGATGAGATCCGCGCCGTGGCGGGCACGGCGTCCACGGGTCTGGGTACCGGGGGCATGCGATCCAAGATCGCCGCCGCGGAGCTCTCAACCGGAGCGGGAGTGCCTCTGATCGTCGCCTCGGGTTCAGAGCCGGGGGTCCTCAACCGTCTGCTCGATGGGGAACGTCTGGGCACGCTCTTCTCTGTCGGCAAGGAGACCCTGGGCCGCCGGAGGCACTGGATCAGCGCCTTGAGCAAGATCGCGGGGACCCTCGTGGTCGACGCTGGCGCGGCGCGGGCCCTCCGAGAGGCTGGCTCGAGCCTCCTGGCCATCGGAATCTCGCGAAGCGAAGGCACCTACGATCGGGGAGACGCGGTGGTGGTCGTGGGGCCTGATGGAGAGGAGCTCGGGCGCGGCCTGGTGGGCTATCGTTCGGAGGATGTCCAGCGCATCGCTGGCCATCGGCGTGAGGCGATTATGAAGGTCCTGGGGGTGTCGGTCGCCGGCCCAGTCGTCCACCGGGATGACTTCGTGAAGTACGAGGCTTCATGAGGGTTCGTTGCACGATTCCCGCCCTCAGAGAGGGCCTTGAGGTCGTCGAGCTTCAAGGCCGCACCTTCCTCGAGGACCCGATTCGTCGGGTGCGCGTGCCCCTTGATGAGCTGGGCCTGACCATCTGCGATGCCCTGCAGCGAGAGGCGCTCACGCCCGCAGAGCTCACGGCGCGGGTCGGAGCGGGTCGCCTCGACAGCTACGAGCGGGTCGCCCTGTTGAACCGACATCTGATGTTGCGCACGACACGGGCCTCCGATGTGCTCGCGCTCCACGATGTCGACGAACCACCGCTCCCTGCCTTTGATGGAACCCTGACTCACTCCGCTGGCCTGCGCCACTCGTGCACCGGCTGTGGCGCCTGTTGCACCGGCACGGATCTGGGCCCGCTCTCCGATGACGACGTGGCTCGGATCAAGGCGGTCGACTGGTCACCTCACCTGCCCGAGAGCATCAAGCCGGAAGACTGGATCGTCGAGGTGGAGCTTCAGGGAGGCCGGGTGACCCGTCTCCTGGGCCGTCGTGACGATCGCTGTGTCTTCTTGCGTGACGACAACAAGTGCACCATTCACGCCGTGGCGGGAGCCTCGGAGAAGCCGCTGATGTGTCGGCAGTTCCCTCACCTTTTTGTCCGGGAGCCCGCCAGCCCGGGGATCCATGTGGGCTTCGCCACCGAGTGTCGATCCTGGCACGTCGCTCGCGAGGACGGAGCCACTGTGGAGTCCAGCCAGGAGTCCCTGTGGAGGATCCTCGAGGAGAAGGGTTCGGCCATCATGCTCAAGCCTCCTTTTGTCGTTTGGGACGGACTGGAGTGGTCTTGGAAGGTCTGGAGCGAGGTGCGCCAGTCTCAGCTGGATCGCGTCTTGGATGCGACCACCTTCGCGGAGGTGATCGACGGGATCGTGGAGCCGGTTCAAGAAGCTCTGCTCGCCTCCATGTCCCCTTACGAGCAAGACGAGCTCTTCTCGACGAGGCTCGGTTGGGGAATCCCCTCTCCACCCGCTGGGCCCCTCACAGGTCGCGGCGCCCTTGAGGGGTTCCAGGAGGGCTGCCGGGTCCTCTCCGTGACGGTGGGTCAGGGCATGGCTGAGCTGGCGGATCGCTACGAGAGCGCGTCTGAGTCCGCCATGGCGCGTCGCCACCACGCGCTCGCCGAAGCGATCCATCACCTCTTGAGCGGCCAAGCGGCTCCTCCTGCGATGACGACGCCAGAGGCGCTCCAGATCTGGAAAGACATGGCTCTAGCCGCCCTCGACAGCCACGAGATCGCTCGAGGAGAGGCGATCCTCTACGAGACCGCGCGGCTGGTCTTCAAGCTCGTGCTCTCCCACCACGATTGTCATCAGGGCGTCTCGGACGGGATGCGCGCCCGTGTCGATGCCCACGACGTCGTTGACAGGATGGTACGGGTCACTAAGATGCTGCGCGGCGCACTCGTGAGCGCGCTGATGCGTCGGTCTCGCAAAGAGATGATCGCGCTATTCCTTTTCAACTCATCGGTGTTCGTACGCGGACGGGCGCCCCGAGCCCTCGGGCTCGACGTGGCGACTCGACTCCCTGGAGAGCTTCGATGAGCATTGCTGACAGAGAGATGAAGATGTCGATTCGCTCCTTGCTCTTGACCCTCACACTGACCCTCATGTCCCTTTGCCTGGTCGCTTGCGGCAAGCCGGCTGAGAAGTCCGCTGAGGCGGATCCGGCCGCTGCGCCCGCTGAGACGCCCGCCGCCGAGGCCAAGCCCACCGATAAGGCGCCTGAGGCCAAGCCTGCTGAGGCTAAGCCCGCCGATGCCAAGCCTGCTGAGGCCAAGCCCGCGAAGCGAATCGAGGGCTCCATCGCCACGGTCAATGATGTGGCGATCGACGCCAAAGCTTTCTACGCCGAGCTCGACAAGATCACGAGCCGCGGCGCGAAGATCCCGCCGGAGCGCCTCGCTCGTATCGAGCAGAACATCCTCAAGCGCCTCGTGGAGAAGGAGCTGGTCCGACAGGCCGTCGAGAAGGCCGGGATCAAGGTGGAGGACGCGGAGATCGCGGCCGCCTACGAGGAGTACAAGAAGCGCTTCCAGACCGAGGAGCAGTTCCAGAACTATCTCAAGCACGGTCGAGTGACCGAGGCCTCTATCCGTGAGCGAATCACCGATAAGCGCTCCCTGGAGAAGCTGATCGAGAGCCGCGGCAACCTGGCGGTGGACGACAAGCAGGGCCGTGAGTTCTACGCCAAGAACGAGCGCTTCTACGTCGACAAGGCGGGCGTCCGCGCCTCGCACATCCTGATCAAGCTCAATGAGAAGGCCACCCCTGAGCAGACCAAGGCCGCCATGGAGAAGGTCAAGAAGGTCCAGTCGGAGCTTGAGGCCAAGAAGGAGTTCGCTGAGGTCGCCAAGAAGTACTCCGAGGGACCCTCGGCTCCCAAGGGCGGTGATCTTGGCTTCTTCGGCCCCGGTCAGATGGTGAAGCCCTTCGAGGAGGCGGCCTTCAAGATGAAGATCGGAGAGGTCTCCGCTCCGGTGAAGACCCGCTTCGGCCTCCACATCATCAAGGTGGTGGAGAAGCGCGAGGAGCGAAAGAAGCCCTACGATGAGGTCAAAGAGCAGATCGTTCAGACCCTGAAGAACAAGCGCTTCTTCCAGGAGCGCCGCAAGCTCCTCGAGGATCTTCGCAAGACCGCCAAGATCGACTCCAAGCTCCCTGAGCCTCCGCCGGCGGCCAAGACGGGCGGCGCCCGTGGCGGCCTCCCCACCGGTCACCCTCCGGTGCACGGACCTGGACAGGGACGGGGCGGCGGCCACGGACACTGATCCGCTCGTCAGCGCACGGACGCCACGTCCGTGCCTGGCGTGAACCGCGAGCCTGTGTTCTGGTCATAGACCAGGACCGATCATGACCGAAGACCCTCAAGGACGGGTGCAGGTGGCGCTCTGGCTGCTCTGCGCCTCGCTGATCCTGTTCCCCTCGCTGGGCATGGGGAGCATCTTCTCTTCCGATGATGCCCTGTACGCTCAGATGGCGAGGGAGATGGTGAGCTCGGGCGCGTGGCTCGAACCCACGTGGCTGGGCGCCCCCATCTTCGACAAGCCTCCGTTGCTCTTCTGGATGCTCGGCTTGTTCGGGTGGCTCCTGGGATTTGGTGAGCTCGCGCTCCGCCTCCCCGGCGCGCTCGGAGCGCTCGTGTGCGTCTACTACCTGACCACGCTGACGCGCATGACGGCCGAGAACGAAGAGGCCCGAACGAGCCCCGTTCGAGGTTGGGTTGCTCTGGCCCTGACCCTCGCCTCCGTGACCTTCGTGATGAACGTTCGGCGCCCGATGGCCGATCCTCTGCTGGTGGCGGCGCTCCTGGCCCACATCACCTATGGGCTTCGGGCGGTCGAAGAGGAGCCCGGAGCGGCGATGAAGGCCGGGATCGCCCTGGGCTTCGGCTTGCTCGCGAAGTGGGTGGCTGTAGGTCCTGTCGCGCTGGTCGTCGGCCTGGGCTGGATCTTGCGTCGCCGCTTCAGCGCGCTCGGGATCTCGAGCGTCGTAGCGCTCGTCATCGCGGGCCCGTGGCATCTCTGGATGACCCTTCGACATGGCGCCGACTTCTGGAACACCTACCTCGGGTATCACGTCATCGGGCGCGCCTCATCGGCGCTGGTTGGTGAGGATGATCCCCTGTACTACCTCCGCGTCCTGGTTGAGCAGGACGGGCTGATCGCGGCCATCCTGGCCCTGGGCGTCTTGATGGCCTGCCTTCGGCTCCTGGTGCGGCCTCGCCCCCTGGATTTTGGCCCCCTGGCCTTGGCCTGGATCGTCGCCTCGATCATCGTCACCCTGATCACGCTTCACCTGGCCTCAACACGGCTCTTTCACTATCTGCTTCCGGTGGTGCCTCTGGCCGCGATCGTCACAGCGGCCTCGGTCGATCGTCTGCCCCAACCCTCTGTC
>CALCNF010000662.1 GCA_937897815.1 uncultured Pseudomonadota bacterium
AAGCCCTCGCCCAGGGCGATGACCGACAGCACCAGAGCCCCCAGGTTCACGGCGTACAGGCCGATGCAGAAGAGGCAATAGGCGCCGATCACGAAGGAGGAGAGGTAGGCGAGGTAGGCAGAGTGAATCACGGCCAGCAGCGAGATCCCGGCCAGGTACGCGGTCGCGTCCTTGGCCTTCTCGCCGCCGCGGGCGCCGACCATCGCCAGGTAGGCCATCACCAGGTAGGTGGGAACGGCCCAAAGGCTGATGGGTAGCCCGAAGACCTCGCTGGCCGGGTCGGTCTGAACCTGCCCGCAGTTGAAGGTGTCCCCGAGATCACAGATCGACTTGAAGCTGCTGTCGAGCTTCAGCTGAAGCTTGACCCAGACGAGATAGACGGCCAGCCCGATGCCGCCAAATAGCAGCGCGATCGTAGCCTTGAGGGGACCTGTCTTCGCGACGTTTTCTTCCGTTTTCGCTTGCATGAAGAGTCCTCTTTGGAGGTCAAGGAGTCATCGGCGACGCGTCTTATAGCCCAGGTCGGCAGGTCACTCCAAGCCTCTCTTTTCTGGTCGGCGCTCGCGCGCGAGCGTGCACGACCACTCCGCGGGGCTCAGGGGCTCACGCTAGGAGCCAATCGCCGGTCGCCCATGAACTCGGCGCGGAGGTCATACGTTCCTGGTGGCCAGGAGGTCGGGAGGGCCACCTCCGCCTTCCACAGACCCGCTTGCTCGATGAGCGCGATCCCCAGCAGTCCCATGGTCCGCTCGGTCTCAAGCGAGCGGAGGACGATCTGCACCTGGCCGCCCGCGCTCGCCGCCGCGCCGTCCACGTCCAGGACTCGCCCCGAGAGAGCTACCGGGGCTCCGCGGTAGACGAGCGGGCGCTCGATAACCAGCGACACCCTGGAGGGTCGGGCCCCTTGGGTCTGCTCAGGCAGCAGCATGGCAGGGGGAAGTTGAAGGAGCTTCGGTACCTTGGACAGCGCCCCTTCCTGGGCCGGGCCCGAGCGATTCACCGCCGCTCTATCTCGCCCCTCTCGAGGGAGACCAGTGACGTTGTCCGCGCCCGCGGCCAACTGTCGGCTGTAGCTGCGGGGTCGCGTGAATGGGTCGCCATGCAACGGGCGGTGCCGGACCCGGCTGGAGCCTCCCTCGATGGTGAGCCCCTCTGCCCCTCCGCCCAGGTCGGCTCGCACCCAGCCGCCAGGCTCGCCCGGCATCCAGATCTCCACAAAGACGTGCGCCTCGTTAAAGACATACCGCGCCGGCACCCCAAGGGCGTGGGCGGTGACCATGAACGCGTACCCCCGGTGGCGGCAGATGCCCCGCTTGCCCAGTGCCAGGTCCCGGTAGATGTCTCCGGTCTCAGGTGGAGGCTCGCCGGGCTCGAAGCTCCTGAAGTAGCTCACCAGACCATCGACCAGCTTGAAGTAGGGGGTCTTACGATTGAGACCGAGCGTCTTCGCCACCTCCAGGCCGGTCTTCGCGAGCTCTGAGGGCAGGCGCGGCTTGAGGCGCGCCGGGATGTCTTTGAGGGTCGCGCGCGACGAGCTTCTCCTTGAGAAGTAGCGGCTGTCAGCGTCCAACAGGTAGACGAGATGAAACGACCCGGGACCACCGGCTCTCAGGTAGAGGTTGTCGGCCTCGTCTCGCTCAAATCGGAGCTCTCGAGCCGGCTGAGCGCGGTAGGCGAGGACCCTGCTGTCGGGGGCTACGGTCGGCAGAGGGATCGCCTCATCCGCGGTCGACCTCACCATGACCGAGCCCCAGAAGACCTCACGACCCGGAGCGACTCGGTGGCCGATCACGGGGACGTCGACGCGCTCCCCTCCCTGAAGCGTCAGGTTGCCGTCCGCGCCCACTCGGTTCAGGGCGCGGTTTCGCTTGAAGGGAACGACCGAGGGGTCAAAGGAGGCCTGATAACTCAGGTCGGACTCCTTTTGAGTCGAGCGATCAGGCTTGGCGGCGTTGCCCAGGCTCCCGCGAGGTTCAGCGGCCGGCGCCACACCCTGGGCCTCCTCTGGGCCAGCGTAGGTGCGCGCGTCACCGGGGCGCCCCGTCGGCGCCGGGAGAACCTCGTCACCGATCTGGATCTCCTGGGGCAGGTCGCTCGCCTCTCGGGGATCGTAGACGAAGACCGGCACGACGCCTCGACTGTCGGCGGTCGGGAGGGGCTCGTGCAGGACAGCGCCCCCCGGTCCGACACCGGGCCGGCCTATTGCGACGGCGCTCAAGGCCGCTGCGAGCGCGATCGCGCACACGCCTGATCGAAACCACTTCACGGCCCCATCGGACCGCCTTAGACCGCTGGACGTCAAGGGCCAGGGCCTCGCGCGATCGCCTCTGCCCTTGCAGTACCCCGCCGTTTGGGGATAGGTCCCTCACATCGGACCACCGACGCGGGGTCTACGGTCCCGAACGAAGAGAGGAACCCATGAAGTTCGCTACCCTCGATGATGGAACCCGAGACGGGACGCTGCTCCTGGTGAGCCGTGATCTGAGCCAAGCGGTGAGCGCGGCGCCGATCGCGAGAACCTTGATCGACGCCCTTGAGCGCTGGGACGAGGTCTCTGGTGAGCTCGAGAGCCGGTATCAGGCGCTGAACGCCGGTGGGCTGGAGGGCGCGTTCTCTCTCGCGACAGGTGACCTGATGGCGTGCCTCCCCCGTACCTATCAGTTCGTGGATGGCTCGGCGTACTTGAACCACATTGAGCTGGTGCGAAAGGCGCGCGGCGCGGAGATGCCCGCCTCCTTCCTCACCGATCCTCTGGCCTACCAGGGGGTGAGCGACCACTTCCTCGCCGCCCACCAGGATATCGCTCACGCGTCGACGGAATGGGGCATCGATTTCGAGGCGGAGATCGGCGTGATCACGAGCGACGTCCCCTATCGAACCCAGGCGGCGGACGCCGAGAAGTACATCCGTCTGCTCGTGCTTATCAACGACGTCTCCCTGCGGGCCCTGATCCCGCCTGAGCTCGCTAAGGGCTTCGGGTTTCTCGTCTCCAAGCCGCCCAGCGCGCTCTCGGCGATCGCCGTGACCCCCGACGAGCTCGGCGACTCCTGGAGCGCCGGTAAGGTGCACCTGCCCATGGAGGTCCACTGGAATGGAGAGTGGTACGGGAACCCCGAGGCGGGAGACTCGATGCACTTCTCCTTCCATCAGCTCGTGGAGCACGTGGCTCAGACCCGGCCGCTCCGCGCGGGCACGCTCATCGGCTCGGGCACCATCTCCAACCCGGATCGAGAGAAGGGCTCCTGCTGCATCGCTGAGCAGCGCATGATCGAGAAGATCGACACGGGGGAGTTCCGGACCCCCTTCATGCAGTTCGGCGACACGGTTCGAATCGAGATGAAGAAGGACGGTGAGTCCGTCTTTGGTGTGATCGAGCAGCGCGTCGTCGAGGCTTGATACGGAGTCGGGGATGAACACCTACACGCTCCACGGCTACTTTCGCTCCAGCACCTCATGGCGGGTGCGAATCGCCCTCGGTTTCAAGGGAGTCTCCTACGAGACGGTCCCGGTTCATCTCCTCCGTGACGGTGGCCAGCAGCACAGCGAGTCCTATCGGGAGCTCAATCCCGTGGGCGAGGTGCCGACCCTTGAGGTTCGCGGCCCGGATGGCGCGCTGGTCGCACGGCTGGCCCAGTCGGTCGCGATCCTGGAGTACCTCGAAGAGACGCATCCGGAGCCGCCGCTCCTGCCCACAGACCCGGTGCAGCGCGCGAAGACACGCCAGCTCGTCGAGGTCGTAAACTCGTCGATTCACCCGGTGCAGAACCTGAAGGTCATGCGCCAGCTCACCGCCGACTTCGGAACGGACAGAGCGGCGAACTTCGATTGGGCTCGCCGATGGATCGATCGCCACTTTGTCGGCCTTGAGCGCCTCGTCACCGCCACACGTGGACGGTTTGCGCTCGGCGACGACCTGAGCCTGGCCGACGTGGCCATTGTCCCCCAGGTCTTTAACGCCCGGCGCTTTGGAGTCGACATGGAGCGCTTCCCGAACTTGAGCGCCGTCGACGCAGCGGCCGGTGAACATCCAGCGTTTCAGGCGGCCGTCCCCGCTCGTCAGCCAGACTTCGAGGGCTGAGGTCGCGGCGGGCTGCGCCCGTGGTGCCTCCGGGGCATAGTTGCTCCGACCTCGTGCCCGTGACAGGCTGATCTCATGGAGACTTTCATCGAAGACCGCGTGCCTTATTCGCGGCGCATCTTCTGCAATCGCAATCTACGCATGGATCGAATCCAGTTCATCGGGTTCGACATGGACTACACCCTGGCGCGCTACACGGAGCAGATCGAGCATCTGCAGGCCGAGATGGTTCTCGACCGTATGGTGACCAAGTACGGGTACCCTCGCGAGATCCTTGAGGCGACCTATGACCCCGGATTCGCGATCCGCGGCCTGGCCGTTGATCTACCCAACGGGAACGTCTTCAAGATGGACCGCCACCGTTACGTTGGGCGCATCTGGCACGGGTCCGGGCCCCTCGATCGAGAGCTGCGAGAGCAGATCTATACCAACCGAAAGATCACACCATCCGACCCCAGGTTCGTGATGGTGGATACGCTCTTCTCCCTGCCGGAGATCAGCCTCTACTGCCAGCTCGTAGCCTACTTCGATGGCTTAGAGGAGACGGCGTCGCGACCGACCTATGAGAAGCTCTGGGTGGATCTGCGGGAGGCCATGGACTCGC
Source organism: uncultured Pseudomonadota bacterium (assembly GCA_937897815.1). GTDB lineage: Bacteria > Myxococcota_A > UBA9042 > PHBI01 > CALCNF01 > CALCNF01. The sequence continues at coordinate 4,683 of CALCNF010000662.1, forward strand.
TTCATCGGGACGACAGCCTCAAGGAGGTGATTCGTTCGCGTCTCGCGGATTTCGTGATTCGTGATGATGAGCTGGGTGAGACGCTTCATCGATTCCGCTCCGCGGGGAAGAAGCTCTTCTTATTGACGAACTCGGAGCCCGAATACACCGAGGCGGTCATGTCGTTTCTCTTCGATGGGATCGACGACTCGTACCC
>CALCNF010000663.1 GCA_937897815.1 uncultured Pseudomonadota bacterium
GGGATACGCAGGCGTACTGGCCGTCGGAGCCCTGTCCGATGAGCTGACAGGCCCACCCGGCGGGGCACGTCTCGTCGCAGGTCTTCGAGCAGACGTTCTCTCCAAAGTGGAGCGTGCAGATACCCGAGAGGCAATCACTCCCCGTGTCGCAGGACTCACCAAAGCAGCCTTCTCCCGGCGCACAGGGATCGCCGACGTCCGGCTCCGGAAGCGCGACATCCGGCTGGGTGATCTCCTCAGGCGTTACTTCAGGCAGCGGAGGGGTCACGTCCTCGCTCGCGTCAGCGGTCCCGTCGATGGAGATCAGATCTCCAGTCCCTGGGATCTCCTCTCCATCCGTCGCTTCGCAGCCCGCAACCGCGATTGCCATCACCACCACAACACACAAGCTTGCCTTGTTCATCGAGCCCGTCCCATCTCTATCCGTTTGTCGTTCATTGCAATGCTCACCAGCTGAACACCACCAGACCGCCGCCCTCGTTGACTCCGGCGCTGTTGTCCTGGTTTGAGCCCGAGTTGTAAGAGCCACCTCCGGCACCGCCACTGTAAATCTGATTGGATCCACCAGCGCCGCCGGAGTAGCCGCCGCCGCCGCCACCACCGTTGCCGCCCGAGCCTCCACCACCGAAGCCACCGGAACCGCCATTGATGCAGTTCTCGCTGTGGTCCTGGCCGCCCGCGCCACCCGCCGTGAACGCGCGTCCGCCACAGGACTGAGGCCCACCGCCTGCTGTGTAGAACCCACCGCCACCGCACCCGAACCAGCCGCAGCCACCAGTCCCGCCATTGTTGCCGTTCGAGCCGCCAAAGCCGTTAGAACCGCCAGATGCTTCCGTGTTTCCACCTTCCTCGGTCGTGACCCCTGGGCCACCGCTCTTTTCCTGACTGTAGTTCGACCCGCCGCCCCCGCCGGCGACGATCAACGGGACGTTGTCCAAGGTGGTCACGTAGGAGCCACCTCCACCACCAAAGCCGTAATCGTGGACGCCACGGGCACCGACCAGGACCCGCAACACCTGGCCGGGGCTGACCTCAAAAGTGCCAATCATACGGGCGCCATTGCCCCCGTTGTTGCCTCCTCCCTTCGCGCCCTGGGCGTCGATGGTCAGGGTCGTCGCGCATTCCGGAACGATGAATTGATCGATCGAGTTGGTCACGCCGTATTCCGAGGAGCCCGAGGTTCCCGTTCCCGTGCAGATACCCTCAGAGCAGACGTCGTCGGTGCTGCAGGCGAGGCCGTCATCGCAAGGAGCGGTGTTGTGCGTGTGCTGGCAGCCGAGACCCTCCACGCATTGGTCGTCCGTGCAGGGGTTGTCGTCGTCGCAGATCAGGTCACCCTCGCCTGTACAGGTCCCCTCGACGCAGGTGTCGTCCACGGTGCAGGGGTTCTCGTCGTTGCAGGCCAAGCTGTTGAACTCGGTAAAGCAGCCGTCGTCCGCTGAGCAGAGGTCCACCGTGCAGGGGTTGTCGTCGTCACAGTCGAGGTCGCCCTCGCCGACGCATGCACCCGAGTCGCAGGCAGAGGACGTCGTGCAGGCGTTAGCGTCATCACACGGGAGCGCGTTGGGGATGAACTCACATTGCCCGTCCACACAGAGGTCATCGGTGCAGGCGTTGTCGTCCTCACACTCGACGTCAGGCCCGGCCGCGCAGACACCCACGGAGCACACGTCGCTGAGGGTACAGGGGTCTCCGTCATCGCAGGGCGCGTCGTTGTTCAGCCAATCACAGCCACCGACGGGATCGCAGATCTCATCCGTGCAAGGGTTGTCATCGTCACAGTCGACGGGCTCCAGCCCGACGCACGCGCCCTGCTCGCAGATGGACGCGCCGGTGCAGACATCCTGGTCATCACAGTCGTTTGTGTTGGGCGTGGGTACGCACGCCCCTTCGATGCA
>CALCNF010000664.1 GCA_937897815.1 uncultured Pseudomonadota bacterium
TCCAAGGGTGACGGCGAGGTCTACGTGGCTGACGCCGGCCAACAGGCGACGCTCACCTGTCAGGCGGACGACTCCGATGTGATCAGCCTCCAGGCCGCTGAAGACTGCGCGGACAACACGCTGCAGCCGCTGTGCGCCGAGGGCGCCTGCGTCGAGTGCGTCGAGGACGCCAACTGCCAGGAAGACGGCGACATCTGTTTTGGGAACGTCTGCGTCGCCAAGAACGGCTGCCCGGTCGATGAGGGCGTGGCGGTCTGCAACGCGGGCTACCTCGCGGATGAGTCGGCGGACGCTCTGGTCTCGTGCGCTTACGACGGGGAGACCAACGCGACCATGTGGACTCTCGGTGAGGTCTGCGAGGACCAGATCTGCTTCGGTGGTTCGTGCGTGGACGAGGTCACGTGTCCCACCGATCTGCTGTGCAACATTCAGTCTGGAACGACTGACGTCGCGAAGTACGTACCGGCCTCCCCGGATCACGCGATCGTCACATGCACGGTTGTCGACAACGCCCTCGTGTTCGCCTTCGATGGCGACAACGGGGTGAACTGCGGATCGATGAACCCGCCCCATGTCTGTGTGCAGGACAGCCTGGAGGAGGCTCCGGTCTGTGTCGCGTGCGTCGAGGACGCCAACTGCCAGGAAGAGGGTGACATCTGTTTTGGCAACGAATGCGTCGCCAAGAACGGCTGCCCGATCGATGAGGGCGCCGCGGTCTGCAACGCCGGCTACCTCGCGGATGACTCGGCGGATGCTCTGGTCTCGTGCGCCTACGACGGGGAGACCAACACGGCCGTGTGGACCCTCGGAGAGGTCTGCGAGGACCAGATCTGCTTTCAGGATGCGTGTGTAAATGAGGTCACGTGTCCGGCCGATGTGCTGTGCAACCTGCAGCCAGGGGCCCCTGGTGGTGCGAAGCATGTGCCGGCGTCCCCGGACCACGCGCTCGTCACCTGCTCGGTCGTCGACAACGCCCTGGTGTTCGGCTTCGATGGCGATAACGGCGTGAACTGTGGCGCGTTGAACCCCTCCCAGGTCTGTGTGCAGGACAGCCTGGAGGAGACGCCAGCCTGTGAGGAGCCTGCTCAGTGTCCTGACCTTGCTCAGAAGTGTGCCGAGAACGCGAGCGCAGCTGCGTATCAGGTGTGCTCAGTCGACCCGTACAACGAGCTCGATTGGGGACAGCCCATTCCTTGTGATTCGGGAGAGATCTGCGTTCCCGAGACCGGTACCTGCCAGGAGCCGGCGTCATGTCCAATCCCCGAGAATGTGCCGACCTGTAATCAAGGGGTCACCGCCAACGCGGCGGACAATGACGTGGTGAGCTGCTGGGTGGATTCTCAGAGCAATCAGGCACAGTGGTCGATAGAAGCATGCGGGGCCTCCGTGTGCATTGGTGGTGAGTGTGACACGACCCCGCCATCTATCGAGGGCTTCAACATCAATGGGGTGCTCGCAACCGGCGCGACGATCGGTTTGGACTTCGCGCTGAAGCAGACGATCACCCTCGTCGCCGATGACAATGACAAGATCGACGAGGTCCGCTTCTACGTAGGGGGCGAGCTCTTCGACGTGAAAAAGGCCCCGCCGTATGTGATTGAGTGGCTGCCCATGAAGGCCGACGGGCTCTCCGTGGCTATCTATGCCGAGGTCGAGGACGCCTCGGGTAACGAGGCCACGAGCGCGACCCAGAACTACAGTCTGTTCAACCTTCCCGAGGGTGGTTTTGAGATGTGGAATCCAGCCCTGACGCTTGAGCTTGCTCCTGGAACAAATGAGCCCGACTCGATTTCACGTATTGAGGGTGGACGCCTTGTAGTCACCGGCACACGATACGACAGCAGCCCCACCTGCGGTTTTGACGGTGGTGAGCTAAGCGGATGGGTGATGATTCAAGAAGATCCGGCGGGGGCGAGTCTCTCTCCGCCGCCCCTTCATCACGCCATTGGATCAGGCAATTGCGACCTGGGGTGGGCTGTGAAGCGGGCTGAGGATACTACGTGGGTTCCCAGCCAGGATGGAGGCCAACTCGTCGTCACCGGGGCTACTGGTAACCTGATGGCCCAGGAGCCGACCGTTTGGCTTCAGTTCAGCGAAGGGAACAATGGGTGGCAAACTGATGGAGTGTACGCTGGCCTGTATGAGCACGGCTTCGAACCGAGCTCAATAGACTCGTACCAGTGGAAACCTGCCGTAACGACCCTCGGTGAGTCCTTGATCGTTGTGGCGCTCGCTCAGGACTCGTTGACGGGCGAAGAAGTGTTGGTGGTGGGACAGTTCGAGCGGGATGAAGAGGGAAGTCTCAGAACTGAGGTGTGGCCCATCTCCACCTTCGATGGTGGACCGCTCTACGTGTATGGACCAGAGCAGCTGGCTGTCGATGAGGACGCGATCTATATCGCGGGCCGACGAGGCTCTGAGGCCGACTTTACCGAAATAGACACCATCCAGCCGTTCGTGATGAAGGTGAGCCTGGTGGCTGGCCAAGAGGGGCTACTTGAGTGGGTCAAGCCCAATCCGGAGACCGTGTTCGCAAAGCGTTACACGGATCTGGAGGTGCTGAACAACGGAGACGTCATCACCACCGGTGTTTACATGGGCGAAAACGGCCACTTCTTCATGACCAAGTACGACCCAGAAGGGCAGTTGATTTGGCAGGTGGATGGAGAGGACTGGACCCCCGACAATTACTGGGCTGACTGTCTTGCAAATGGCTACGGGCTTGGCTGCCTCGTCCATAGCAGTGTGAATGGCATCGCTGTGCCGCGAATGCATGACAATGACTTGGTTGTGGAGAACTCGAGCCGATTTGCCATTGGCGGCATGCTCGAGCAAAAGGCCTGGGTCGCGTACTACGAGGATCATGGAGACAGCGTTGAGCTGATTTGGGAGTGGACGCTGGCAGGAGCGAATGGCTCCGTGAAAATGATCAAGGACATAACCATGGACGAACATGGTTATGTCTACGCCACTCGATGGGAGTATGGTGTGGGTGACACCAAGGACGTCCTTGTGCACAAGCTGGCTCCCTGATGACGACAACGGGTGTCCGCATATGGGCGTAGACCCCCGCAGGTCCGGCTGGCTTCATGTGCTCCAGCGTGAGCGCTTGACCGCGGGGCTGGAGGCGTCTCGGGGAGCCCCATGGTCGGACGAGGCGTGGTTGGATAGGCGCCTGGCCAAGCGGGGGTTTGGGGTCTTTCCCATGGCGCTCGATTGGGAGCCGGGGAAGGGCGGGCGCTCACGAGACATCCTGCTGTGGAGCGTGTCGAGCCGGCTGTTGCTCATCGCGGACGCGGCCCGGCAAGCGGGGGCGAGCGTAAGCGAGAGCCAGCTGGAGGTCGCCCAGCTTCGAGTGCTCGCCGCGAGCGTGGGGCTCTTTGAGACCCTGGCCGAGCTGGGAGACTTGGAGTCGGTCAAGGCGCGGCGCGCCCTGTGCCGGGACATCGAGACGCGTCTCGTGGCCCGCTGCCCGCCCACCGAGCACCCGCTCTTAGACAGCAATTATCATCGCTTCCTGGTGTACACGGAGAGCCGCTCGGTGCTCCGGCTAGCACAAGCCTGCTTTGCCGGGACGCTCGACGAGTCGCTCGTCGCGGCGACTCTCGGGGAGTCGGCCGTGGTCCGGCTGGGGATCGTGGAGGCCGTTCAGGGCTTGGTCCTGGCCGATGGGCATCTGGACACCTCAGAGCGACGCCTCGTCCGGGGCCTCATCAATTTGGGCGGGTTCACCAAGGAGGAGGAGGCGAGCCTGGAGCTCGCGGAGCTCCCGAGCGTAGAGGCTCTGGCCCGAGAGATTCAGACGCCCACCCAGCGGGTGTTGGTCTTGCGTGTGCTCATCGCCGCGAGCCTGGTCGACCGGGACAGGAGCCCCGCGGAGGACGCTTATGTCGACGAGCTCGCCGAGGCGTTCGGGATCTCGGCTCAGGAGGTCGCCCGGCTCCATCTGGACGCGGGCGCCCACATGGACGCGCGCCCCGACCTGAGCTCCTCGCTCTCTCGAAGCGCCACATTCAAGCGAATTAATCGCTCGACTCAGCGTTACCTCGAACGCCTGGTGAAGCAGAACATGCGAGCGCTCGTCACCGAGGCACGAGAGATGGGAGACCTGGTGCAGCTGCTGTCGAAGAAGGCCCGTGAGCCGCTCACAGACGACGAACAACGCCGCATGGAGGCGCAGCTAAAAGATGTGCTCCGCGCCATCCCGGCGCTCGCCATCTTCGCGGCTCCAGGAGGCGCGCTGCTGCTCCCCATCCTGGCGCGACTCCTGCCGTTTCAGCTCATGCCTGACGCATTCCTGGACCAGGACGAGAGCGTCTAGAGGGTGATGTCGAGGTCGTCGGTGACGCCCGACTCTCGGTAGCGTCGGATGGCGAGTCCGGCCTCGACCACGAGCCACAGGCCCATGATCAAGAGGAAGGTCCCGACGAAGAAGAGCGGCCAGGCGCCCTTGGTGTAGAAGACCTCGACGTTGGTGGTCATGGCGTAGAGCGTCGTCACCAACAAGAAGACCATGGGGATGCCCGTGAAGTACCAGGGCTTGCCTCGCTGGACGAGGTAGAGGGTGATGGTCAGGAGCGCCAGGCCGGCCAGGAGCTGATTGGTGGTGCCAAAGAGGCCCCACAGAGCGAGGCCCGCGGGCTTGCCGTTCACCTCATAGAAGGCAAAAAAGCAGATGGCCAACACGGCCAGGGCGCTCGAGATGTAGCGGTTCTTCATGAAGCCCGCGCCCACGGTCTCGCCCATCTCTTCTAAGTTGTAGCGAAGGAGGCGGGTCGCGGAATCGAGGCTGGTCAGGGCGTAGCTCACGACGATGAGCGCGATGAAGGTGGCCCCGGTCGCGCGCTCGATGCCCAGGCCCTCTAAGAAGGTGCTCGCGCCGTTGATGAACCCGCTGACCTTGGGGCCCAAGCCCTGGACTGCGTCCCAGCTCGCGTACTGGGCCTCCCACTTCTCAGAATCCAGGATGCCGGCCGTGGTGGCCAAGACGGCGATGAGCCCCAGGAGCGACTCTCCGATCATCCCGCCGTAGCCGATCATCCGCGCGTCGGTCTCCTTGTCGAGCTGCTTGGCCGTGGTCCCTGAGGACACAAGGCTGTGAAAGCCGCTCGCCGCGCCACAGGCGATGACGATGAAGACGA
>CALCNF010000665.1 GCA_937897815.1 uncultured Pseudomonadota bacterium
CCACAGCTCCCTCCGCACCCGTCGTCACCGCACTCCTTGTTGTCACAGTCGGGCGTGCAGACGTTGCAAGCCTCGCAGCTGTTCTTGGACACGACCGGCAGCATGATCGGGTCTGCGCCTTCGATGCTCAGGACGCGGTTGGTGTATCCGCCCGAGGTCGCCACGCACTGCAACTCGGAGCTGAGCTCCTCCCAGGTTCCGCTTTGCGCGTTCAGGGCCGTGTTGCTGGTGACGAACTTGTAGGCGTACTCCCCCTCCGGGAGCCACGTAATCAGACTGTGAATACCGCTCGGGAGTTCGTTGAGGACGTTCACATAGACCTCCTCATCGGGGGCGTCGATCCAGTTGTCACCCTCCGCATGAAAGCTCCCTACCACCCAGACGTGCTGGATCTCGTCAAGGCTCCCCGGGTTGCACGACGCGTCGAACTGGAAGGTCACCTGGGCGGTGCACTTCTCGCCGTCCTCCGTGCAGCTCTCAGGGCACTTCTCTGGGCAGGCCTTCTGGCACTGTTGCATGGCGTTGCAATAGGGCTTGCTATTGTAACAGCCCTCGGGGGTCGAGCCCCCTCCACAGATCCCTCCGCATCCGTCATCACCACAGTTCCAGTCGTTCTCCTCACAGAGCGGGATGCACTGCTCTTCACAGAAGCCACTCAAGCTGCAGATGGGCAGGTCGTCGGGGCATGTTCCGCAATTCCCTCCGCATCCGTCTTCGCCGCACTCCTTGCCATCGCAGTCGGATACACAGGGATCTTCACAGACGCCATCGGTGCACGGTTGGTCCAAATCACATTTGCCGCATGATCCGCCGCAGCCGTCGTCGCCGCACTCTTTGCCCTCACAGTCGGGTACGCACTTCGCGTCGGTCTTCGCGTCGGTCGAGGTGTCTGCCATCGCGTCCGGCGCGATCGCGTCGCCCGGGCCCGCGTCAGTCGCGTCAACAGGTTCGGCGTCGGCGTCGGTGTTGGCGTCGGGATTGGCCGTGTCCGGGTCCGTGATATCGGGCGTCGTTGTGTCAGGCACCGCGACGTCAGGTGTCCCCGTGTCGGTCTCCGTTCCATCGGTCTCTGTGACGTCCGGCGTCCCGCTGTCCTCGACGACATCGTCTTCGGTCGCCTCAAAGGGCTGGGCTTCGATGCAGGCTCCGAGGAGCGAGACGGTCAGGGTGAGCAGCGCGAAGCGGCTCGCGGCGAGTCTGTACATGGCGATTCCCCGGGGTGTTCACGAGCGCGCTCGTCCTCGCGTACGCGCTGGACTCCCTATATAGCTGAGACGGCAGAGGCAATCCACACGAAGCGTTCTGGAGCAGCGTCTAAGGGGTCTCCAGGAGCCGCCCCGACCTGGGCGCGATCTCGACGCCATCCACGGTCACGGCCTCCTCGGTGACGTTCATCCCGAGGGTACGACCGTCCTGAAGACGCCAGCGCGTGGGGACCACATGGGCGCTGAGTCCCTGGGCGTGGTCGTCGATGGGGCTCGAGAGCTTCGCGGGAGGAGCCTCGGGCACGAGATCGTCGGGGATCGCGCCGAAGCCGATCACAGACAGCGTCTCGCGTCCGTCTCCGAAGGCACCCGCGCGACGGTCCTCGCTCAGGGGTCTCAGGTCATCCGAGAGAAAGAGGGCTCCGCCGGCGGTGGCGACGGTCCAGGCCCCGAAGAGGACCTCGTTCTCGGGGAGCGTCCGCAGGATCGGAGGGTCGGGGTCGCACAGGGTGACGTGGCACAAAGACCAGCGGGCGGCGATGCTCCTGAGCTGATTCGGTAGATAGGCCCAAGCGGCGTCAAACAGGCTCACGGCGATGTCGCCGCCGACCCGCCAGGAGTCGACGAACTCGAGGGCCGGCACGTGGGGCGTGGCGACCGCCAGGAGCAGGGTGTCCTCGCCGGCGGCCTCTCGGATGAGCTCCAGCGCTAGCTTCAGGTGGCCCATGCCTGTGATGGGCTCGTGGTGCGTCCCCTCGAGGGTCGCCGCGAACAGGTAGTCGATCTTCAGAAGATCGTAGCCCCAGCTCACGAGGCGGGCGATCTCGGCCTGGAGGTGGGCCGCCGCCTCGGGGTGGGTCACGTCGAGGACCTTCAGGTTGCCGTGTCCAAAGAGCCAGTAGGTCACGTCACCCACGAGCCAATCCGGGTGCTCGGCGGCGAGCTCAGAGTCCTCGCGGACGAGCATGGGGGCGATCCACACGCCCACCTCGAAGCCGTCCGCGTGGAGGTCGGCGGCGAGCCCATCGAGGCCCGAGGGGAACTTCTGATTGGGCCACCAGTCACCCCAATTGCGCTGCCATCCGTCATCGATGACGACGCGGAGCGGGAGGCCCTCGGGGCTGTGTCCCGCGAAGAGGTCTGTGAGCAGAGCGGCGTGCTCTCGAATGGCGGTCTCATCCACGCCATCCCAGAGCTCATACCAGGAGTTCCATCCGGCCTCGGCGGGAGGGGGCTCGCCCTGGGTCATGCGTCGCGACGGCACGGCTTGGGCGTAGTCTAAGAGCGCGCCTTCGAGGTCGTCGCTCAGGGTGAGGTGCCAGCGCTCGCCTCGGAGCTGGTCGCCGCTCTTGAGCGCCACCTGCTCGCCGGCCAGACCGGACACGAGGCGCAGGCCCTTGGTTTCTCCCTCGCTGACCTGCGCCCATGACTTGAAGACGTCAGCGCTCGTCACCCCGGCGCTCAGGGCGTGCGCTCCGCCGGCGACCCAGGTCATCCACCAGGAGTGGGTGTGCCCCTCCCGGAGCACCTCCAGGTCACCGGTCGTCTCCAGGGCCTCCTTGAGCTCCGTCTCCTCGACGGCGGGCCCGAGGGCCAAGGCACCGCTCTGGGACCAGGAGTGGTATCCGTTCGACAGCCAGGCGTTCGCACCGGGCAGGCTCAGCTCGCCTTCGAGCGCCAGGCCCTCCACCGTGATGTCACGGGCGGCCTCGAGCTCGACGGTCGCGACGCTCTCTTGGGCGAGAACGACACGCAGGGTGCCAACCTCGGGGAGCTCGCAATCCAGGGAGTCGGCGTGGTTCACGCAGGGCTCGGGGGCCGTCCACCGCTGCCCATCGGCGTAGAGCACAGGGGTGAGCCGCGCGTGAACGCCCTCGACCGGTCCATGACCGACCTCCAGAACAAGGCCGCCGTCTTGGAAGCTGAGCCCCCCGGGTGGAGCTGTCGCGGTCTCGGGCGCTTCCTCTCCACAGGCTCCCAGGAGCCCAAGGAGCGCGATCGCGAAGAGCGGTCTGCTCATTGGGCGACGGCCGCGAGGGCCCCATAGATCAGGACCACGGTGACGCAGATGGCCCACGAAGCCGCCTTCGCGCCTGACCACGGAGTCATGTCGACCGGGGCGGGGGCGCGGACGTCGCTCGCGGCGATCGCCTCCGCCGTCTTAGGCGAGGTCAACGTGAAGACGCCCATGGCCGCGAGCGCCATGAGGAAGCTCACGAAGTAGCCGTGAAGCCAGTGGAGCCCCTCGACGCCCACGAAGGTGAAGAAGGCGTAGGCCGCGATGCCCGCGACCATGGCGGCCTTGGCGCCGGCGGCGGGCGTGCGCTTGGTGAGCACTCCGACGAGGAAGATGGAGATGATGGGCACGCTGTAGAGGCCGTTGATCTTCTGGAGGTAGGCGAAGATGGAGTCGAGCTCGGCGAGCATGGGCGCCAGGATGATGGAGATGACGGCCAGGGCGGTCCCGAAGAGCTGTCCGACCTTCACGGTCTGCTCAGGCGTGGCGTCCGGGCGGATCTTTCGCTCGTAGAACTCCAGGCAAAAGAGGGTCGAGGCGCTGTTGAGCGCGCTGTTAAACGAGCTCAGGATCGAGCCGACGAGGACGGCGGCGAAGAGGCCGAGCGACCAGCCCGGGAGCACGTGTCGAACCACCGCCGGGTAGACCTGGTCATTAAACGCGAGCCCCAGCGGAGCGAGGAGCTCGCCCTGCTCAAGGGTGATCTGGTCGGCGCCTCGCTCCAGGATCCCCTGGGCCACGGCGAGGGTCTCCGCGGGAACATCGGCCGCGCCCTTCAAGGCCTCGCGCAGGGCGTCCAGATCGATCATCACCTGAAGATCGGTGACCATGTGAAGGGCGATGGTCGCCGGGAGGCAGAGCATCAGGGGGCCGATGAGCTTCAAGCTCGCTGCGAAGAGCACGCCCTTTTGGCCCTCGGCGAGGCTCTTGGCGCCCATGGCGCGCTGGACGATCACCTGGTTGGTCGACCAGTAGAAGACCTGGATAAACATCATGCCCGTGAGCAGGGTGTCCCAGGGAACCGAGGTGGGCTCGCCTCGCTTGTCCAGACTCGCCAAAGGAGCCAGCGCCTCCGGGCGCTCGGCCACCAGAGTCGAGAGGCCCTGCGAGACCGATCCGTCTCCGAGCGCGCTCAGGGCCAGAAACGGGACGGCGAGGCCGCCGATCAGGAGGCCCACGCCGTTGAGCGTGTCGCTGATGGCCACGGACTTCAGTCCGCCGAAGATGGCGTAGCCGCTGCCCAGGAGCCCGATGCCCGCGACGATGATCCACAGATCGAGCTGCAGATTGAACATGGTCTGGATGGCCAGGGATCCCGTGTAAAGGACCACTGGAAGCAGCACGGTGACGTAACCAAAGAGGAAGAGGCCCGAGACCACGGCGCGCGTGGTCCAATCAAAGCGCTTCTCCAGGAAGGCTGGAGTGGTGGTGAATCCGCTCGCGAGATAGCGCGGGAGGAAGAGCAGGGCGGTGGCGATCATCGCGTAGGCCGCCAGGGCCTCCCAGGCGATGCCGACCAGGTTGCCGTCCTTAAAGACGGCGCCGTTGAGGCCGACGAGCTGCTCCGTCGAGAGGTTCGTGAGCATCAGGGAGCCTGCGACCACCGGCCATGCCAGGGCGCGGCCGCCTGTGAAGTACTCCTCGGTGGCGTTCTCGGAGCGGTCGAGACGGCGGACCCATATCCAGGTCACGATGGCGACCGCCGCGGTCGCGGCGATGAAGCTGATGAGGGTGGGCATATTTTGTTCCTCGGCGCGCAGGCTGGGGGGGGTTACCAAAGATCGCGCGCAGGGCCTAGCCAGAAACGCCCGTCTCGTTCGCCACGAGGCTCTCTGCTTGAACTCTGTCGCCACCTGTGGAACCCAAGGGATCCCCCTTGAACCACGTGAGCGCCCGATGGACTTCGTCGTTGACCGCCAGCCGCACCGCCGCCGCAATGCCCTGACCGGGGAGTGGGTGCTCGTGTCGCCGCACCGTGCCAAGCGCCCCTGGCAGGGCGCCCACGAGACGACCGATGAGGGCGAGCGCGTGACCCACGACCCCGACTGCTATCTCTGTCCGAGGAACACCCGGGTCAGCGGTGAGGTGAACGCGGATTACCGTGAGCCCTGGGTCTTCGAGAACGACTTCCCTGCGCTCCTCACGGACGTGCCCGACTCGGCCCCGAGCGCTCACCCCCTCCTCCAGGAGGAGGCCGCGCGCGGCACATGCCGCGTGATCTGCTTCTCGCCCGATCACAGCCGAACGCTCCCGGAGATGAGCGGACCCGAGGTCCGCGCCGTCATCGACACCTGGGCGACCCAGATCGAGGAGCTCGGCGAGCGCTTCCCCTGGGTCCAGGTCTTCGAGAACAAGGGCGCGGCTATGGGCTGCTCGAATCCCCATCCCCACGGCCAGATCTGGGCGACGAGCTTCGAGCCGACCGAGCTCGCCAAGGAGACCCGAGAGCAGCGCGCCTACCTGGCTGAGCATGGACGGCCCCTGCTCCTGGACTACGCGGAGCTCGAGTCCGAGAGCGGGGAGCGCGTCGTCGTGGAGAACGATGAGTGGCTGGCGGTCGTACCCTACTGGGCCGCGTGGCCGTTTGAGACGCTGATCCTGCCGCGGCGCCCGACGCAGCGCCTCCCTGAGCTCGACGACACACAGCGCGACGGGCTCTCCAGCCTCCTGCGACGTCTGCTCACCCGCTATGACAACCTCTTTGAGACCTCATTTCCGTACTCTATGGGCTGGCACGGCGCGCCCTGGGATGGGGCGGACCACCCCCACTGGCAGCTCCACGCCCACATCTACCCCCCGCTACTGCGCTCGGCGACCGTGCGGAAGTTCATGGTCGGCTTCGAGCTCCTCGCTGAGACCCAACGAGATCTCACGGCCGAGCAGGCCGCCGGGCGACTCCGGGAGCTCTCCGAGGTTCACTACCGGCAGGCGTCCTCATGAGCGATCCGTCTGCCCGCGCCCGCGCCGGCTACCTCGCGGCCTTCGGCGCGGAGCCGTCGTCGCTCGCCGTGGCCCCGGGCCGCGTGAACCTCATCGGGGAGCACACCGACTACAATGACGGCTTTGTTCTGCCGTGCGCCATCGAACACCACACCTCGATCGCGTACACGCCGCGCGCCGATGGTCAGGTCCGGGTCGTGGCCTCGGATCTTGGCGACGCGCGGGTGGAGTTCACCCTGAGCGAGGCCATCGAGCGGGACGGAAGCGCGCCCTGGAGCGACTACGTTCGAGGTGTTGGGCAGGTGCTCTTGCAGGAAGGACACGGCTTGAGCGGCGCGGACATGGTCATCGCCGGTAACGTCCCTCAGGGCGCAGGCTTGAGCTCTTCAGCCTCTTTAGAGGTCGCCGTCGGAGCGGCTCTGCTCTCCTCAAGCGACCGGGCCATCGATCCCGTCGCCCTGGCCAAGGTGGGCCAGAGGGCGGAGAACGAGTATGTGGGCTGCGCCTGCGGGATCATGGACCAGCTGATCTCCGCGCTCGGCCATCCGCATCACGCCCTGCTCATCGACTGCGCGTCTCTGGAGACACGGGCGGTCTCGATGCCCCGTGACCTGTCGATCGTCATCTGTGACTCGCGGGTCCCGCGAGGTCTCGTCGACAGCGAGTACAATCTTCGTCGTCAGCAGTGCGAGCGGGCGGCCGCTCACTTTGGTGCGACGACGCTCCGTGAGGTGAGCCTGGAGCGGTTCGAGGCGGAGAGCGCCGGGCTGGAGCGGGTGCTTCGCGCTCGCGCGCGCCACGTCCTTACGGAGAACGCGCGGACCCTGGCTGCGGTCGACGCTCTGGAGTCAGGGCAGCTGGAGGCCCTCGGGCGGCTCATGGCGGGCTCTCACCGATCTCTTCGCGATGACTTCGAGGTGACCGTGCCTCCCATCGACGCCCTGGTCGAGATCATCGGCTCGGTGATCGCGGGGGAGGGCGGCGTGCGGATGACCGGCGGCGGCTTCGGCGGCTGCGTGGTCGCCCTCGTGCCCCGGGACGCGGTCAACGAGGTTCGCGACGCGGTGACGAAGCACTACCCCGAGCGCTCAGGGCGAGAGGCCGTGACGTTCGTCACCCGCGCGAGCGCGGGCGTCCGAGTTGAGCCGCTGGAGGCGTAGGCGGCGCGCTCCTAGAAGCGCGCCGTGATCCCGATCTCACCTCCGTAGAGGAGCTCCGTGGCGGAGCGATCTACGTCGTTGGCGAACACCGCCAGGCCCTCGTCGGGGACGAGGAGCTGGGCGTGGGCGAAGGCGACCACGTCCTCGGAGATCGCCACGTCGTTGAGCCAGCTGAACTCCAGTCCTGCGTGGCCCTTATCGAGGGCGTTGGCCGCCTCGATGTTCATGGCGTCGCCGATCACCAGACGGGTGGTCCAGCAGTCCGTCGCTCGGTAGCCCACGGTGACGTCCACGACCGCGAGTCCCGCGCCGTGGTTCAAGAACGGTCCCCACGGCGTGCCCATCCGCTCGTCGAAGTTGTCATACCGGTCTCGGTACTCGTCTTCTGTGAGCAGGGTCGTCGCGCTGCGGTTCTTACCCGCGCCGAAGAAGGTTCCGATGGTCCCGTTGCCGTCATGGGTATCATCAGGCGAGAGCGCAAAAGCGTTCATGCCCCAAAGGAGCTTTCCGTGTCGGCTTCTAACGCCCACCTGACCCGCCCAGGCGAAGATGTCTTGATCGACGCCGGCGACACCTGAGCCCTCCCAGACGCCGGCCTGCACCACGCCGTGGGCCCAGGCCTGGTAGCGGGGATGCTCGTGTCGGAATCCAAGGACCAGGGCGCCCAGGGTGAGCGGCCGGTCGACGGCCCGGTGGTCGCTCAGACCCATCAGGGCGAAGTCGACCTTCTGGTGCGCGCCCAGGTTGTAGATGTAGGTGAGTCCACCGAAGACGTTGTCGTGGATGAAGTTGTCGTCGCTGACCGCGACGCCCTCGTAGGTCGAGTCAGGGAGCTGTCCGATCCACAGGGCGCTGGTGCGATTCGCGTCTTTGTACTCAAGCACTAGAGCGCCGCCGAGATGATCGAGGAAGAGACCACTCGGGTCCTTGATCTCCTGGAAGCCCGCTCGAACGCGGACCTGCTCGCTGAGGCGGGCGTCGGCGAAGAGCTGTCGATGCCGGTAGGCGAGCCCTCCGCCGTCACCGGGCAAGAACGCGTCGGGCTTGCCAGGATCGTGGCGGCTCCAGGCGTTCCAACCCACCTCCATCTCGTAGTTCACGTGAAGGCTCGCTCCGGTCTCGTACCGGACGTACGAGCGCAAGAAGGTCGCCGCCTGCCCGTCGGTCTGACCGTTGGGATCAAAGAAGCGAGGCGTCGGGTCGAAGTCGCTGTCGTTGTGCATGTGGGCGATGGTCGTGAACCGACCGCCGACGCACAGGCGCCTCGGGGCGTCTTCAGCGCCGGAGCACAGGGCCGCGCTCGGGGTCTCATCACCGGTGGCCGCCCAGAGGGGGTCGTGACCCTCGGCCAGGGCCGACGGTGCACAAAGAGAGAGAGAGATCAGCGTTAGTGTGAAGGTCCTCATTGGGCCACCTCCGCCCCATACAGAGATGGGTCACCGGCTCCAGTCACCACCATTCCGTCCTGGAAGAGGTAGCTCCAGCCCTGGGCCTCGATGTCGTCTCGCACGGGGGCGATCTTCAACCAGTGATGCCCGCCCGCCGCTCGGGTGCTCGGGTACCACAAGAGCAGCTGATGGGCCGCGTCGAGGTACGCGGCTCCATCAGAGAGCCACACGTAGTAGCCGTCGGGATACTGGAGATCAGGCACGAAGATCTCGGTCGCGGCGTCCGTCTCAGCGGTCTCCATCTCGAGCACGTACTCTCCGTGCGTCGGGTGCTCCCCTTCGACCGGGTCCCAGTAGTGATAGGGGCTGTGGAAGGACTGGCGGATCTGCTTGCCGCTCGTCGCTCGCGCGTAGGGACGAACGTAGGAGAAGACGCCTCGAGGCTTCTGGTCGGGGCCGATGATGGAGAAGTCCTCGTGGTTCCAATGCTCGCCGTACTCGGCGTCGTTCTCCGCCGAGAAGCACCAGAGCATGCTGCCCACGTTCAGGGCCTCGAAGGCCTCGTAGTAGCTGTTGAGGACATGGGACGAGATGTGGTTGTCCTCGTCGCCCTGGAAGTTGAAGTAGGTTCCGAACTCACCAAAGATCACCGGAGCGTTGCCGAGCCAGTTCGGCGCGTGATCCAGGTAGTGGTGCAGGGGCTCCTTGAAGTCTCGATAGAGCCACTCGTCGGGGTTGAACTCCCGAGGTGTCGAGAAGATACCCGGGAAGGGGTAGATGTCCGGGTACCAGTGAGGCGCGAAGACGATCTGGCTCGGCCCCTGCGGTCGCGTGAGCGGCTGGTCCCAGAACGCCGACGGGCCGGTCACCGTCCGGACGCTTGAGGAGGGCTCGATCCAGATGATGGCGTTCGGGTCCTCCTCCTCGATGGCCACGCCCATACGAGCGAAGAACGGCTCCAGGTAGGCGCCATCGAAGCCCGTGTTCAGCCCTAAAACCGCGCCCGCGTCGATGTGGGCCAGGCCCCACTCGTCGAGCATGCCCTGGAAGTCGGCCTCGAGGCTGCCGTCCTCGAGGGACTCATACTCGGGGAGCGGCAGGAGGTTTAAGCCCTTCATGACATCGTAGAGGTTCTTGCCGAGCGCCTCGCCGACGAAGCTGTCGAGGAAGAGGCGGACCGGGTTCACCTCGTCGCTGAGCCATCCACCATCGGTCTGGGCCATGATGGCGCCCATGGTGATCATCAGGAAGACGCCCACCGGCTCGTTCATCACGTCGTAGCCGATGACGTTGTCGTACTTGGCGCCTCGCTTGGCGACCGCGCGCCAGATGGTCTCGTAGTGACCCTGGAGGTAGGCCTTGAGGTCAGGAAGAGCGTCCTCTCCGTCCTCACGCACGCGGGTCGTTCCCGTCTCATCGACGATGAGGTTCGGGAACACCTCGTCGCCGGCGAAGAGCGCCGCGAAGCATCGATCGACGTCCATAGACGCCGCGCCGTTGATGAGCCAGGGGGCTACGGGGAGGAAGTCGCTGGTCTCCGTCAGGTCGAAGGGTTTGGGGGTCATGACGCCGTCGTCCTCGGGCGTCAGGCCGCCTTCGGTGGGGGCGCTTCCCGTCAGGTAGAGAAACCAGGGCGGGTAGCTCAGGTCTCCGTCGGGGTTGAGCTTCGTGTACAGGTTAATGAGCTCGCCGAAGCGCACAGGGTCCGCCGTCCCGTCCTCGTCATAGAGCTGTCCAAGGGCGCGGAACATTCCCCAGTTGGGCGAGTCGAGGTTCTTCTCGGGCAGGCAGTTCTCGACGACCCAGCGGGGAGCGCCGTGACCGCGGACCCAATCCGTGAACGCGCCACCCTCGCTCTTGGGGTTGGGGAACAGGGAGAGGATGAAGTGCTCGATGGTGCCCTCCTCAGGGCGGGCCACCTCGCCGTCGGCCGTGAGGTACTTGGGGTCCTCGTTGTAATAGACCATCAGGTGCCGGCTGAAGACGTCCTGATGCATGTCGAGGAGCACATAGATGCCGTGGCGATCGGCCACCTCGATCAGACCCTCGTAGTAGTCGAGATACTCCAGGTCGAGGCAGTCGCCGTCCTGGGAGTAGCGGGGGTCGTCCGGGCAGGACTCGGGGCGGTGGGGTTGAATGGACTCCCAGTTGGTGATCAACCGCACGGAGTTGAAGCCCAGGGCCGCCATCTCGCCAAACCACCGATCAGCGTCCTCTTCCGGAAAGGGGCTGCCGATGTACTCGATGATCTTCGGGGCGTCGAGGCAGGCCTGAGACAGGGGAATCTGGCTGCAGTCCTCCCCCTCGGGCCACGGGTAACGCAGGGGGAAGTTCCCTCGCTCCGATGGCGGTGCCTTGTGGGAGCCGCTCACGTTCAGCCCGCGAATGTGGGTGTAGCGGTTCTGGGCGTCGCGCAGGTAGGGGCGATTGTGGACGATGGTCCCGGCCGCCGTCTCGGAACGCACCGAGTCCGTTCGTACCCGAGAGGTAGTCTGCTCCCAGGTGGTCGTAAAGTCCGGGGCGTCGCCGTCCGCGCAGCCTACGAGCAGGCCCGCGAAGATCGCGCAGGCCATCACACGTTTCATCATTGAAGCACCAATACGATTCGGCCGGGTTGGCCGAGCTGCGGCTCGATGGTCACATCGGGCCAGTTACTGTAATCGCCGGCGAGGCCGCCAGCTCCCGCGTCCCCGGCGTAGTCTTCGTCCGCCGTGCCGCCAGG
>CALCNF010000666.1 GCA_937897815.1 uncultured Pseudomonadota bacterium
GCCGCCGATGCACGCGCCGTAGCCGTAGCCTGGGAACATGGAGCAGGTCTGGCCCGGCGCACAGTCATTGTCGCTGGTGCACATCTGCATGCAGGTGCTCTCGGAGCCCGTCTGAACGCACAGGTCTGAGGCGCACTCCGACGGGGAGTTGCAGTTCTCGCCAAGACCCTTGGTTCCGCCTCCGCCCGACTGTGCCTCCAGGCAGACGCCCTCGGTCGTGGAACCCTGGTAGGCGACGCAGGTGAATCCATTGGGGCAGTTCTGGGCATTGGGGTTGCACTTCTCCGTGCAGATTCCGCCCGCGCCGCTCGTGGGCTGGCAGAACAGGGGTGAGGTGCAGTCGTAGCTCGCGGCGCACGCGTCACCCATCACGCCGTTGCCCTCAGGGACCTCGTTGGAGAAGCCTCCACAGGAGCCGCCTTCGCAGGCCAGCTGTCCAGCGTAGTACTCTCCCTGGGGGCCATCCGCGTTGATCAGCGGGCAGTCGTCGTTGCTGCTGCACGACCAACCACCCTGCGAGTAGAGAAAGCACACACCGTCAATGTCATCGGGCTCGGGCGTGCGGCTCTTCATGTACGGGTCGGCCGTCGGCGCCATCGTGGGCGGGTTGTCGGGATCGTAGCCCCCGAGCATGTGCTGGAGACCAACCATGTGCCCGATCTCGTGGACGGCGACGTTCTTCACGTCGGTCGACCAGGTGGCTCCGCTCGTGGTCCAGGTCTGGAGGTAGCCGTTGAAGGCGATGTCCGCCTCTGTGATCTGGCCATCGTTGTAGAAGTAGGGGGCCGTCACGCCCAGGGTGTACTGGCCGTACTGCCAGGCGCTGTTCTCAATGAAGGCCAGCTCGTTCTTGCCGTTTGAGTCCCAGCCCACGGCCGTCAACTTCAGGTTGCTCGAGCTTCCCGCCTCGACAAAGTTCAGGGCGCTGCACGAGTGACCCTCCCATTCGTCGAAGCTCGCGCGAAGCTCGTTGAGGCAGGTCCCAGGGTTTAGATCGGCGGAACAGGAAGGGTGGAGGTAGTAGCTGACGGTGTTCGTCATCCAACGAATCACCTCACCTGAGTTGCCGCTCGTCAGGCCGACCGCATAGGACCACGCAGGCGTGGACACACACACAAGGCCGGCTACCAGGAGGCTGGTTGCCGTGGACTTCATGAAGCTCCTCAACGCGCTTAGTTGCCTTGCTGCGCCGCGTAGATCTCTGTGACCAGGTCGTGCAGGAGCCGCATCGACGTTACGGGCGTCGCGTGGGCCTCTTTCAGTCGCCCCGTGTGGTCACGCTGTACAAGGTGCATGCCCTGACCGCCCTGGGTGACCCAGTGGTTTCCTTTCTGGTCAGGGCGCACGTTCCAGACGCCCTGGCCCAACCCACATGGAATGTGGCCGGCGCTCGTTCGCTCCAGGAAGAGGACCGACTCCTGACCCACCTTGAAGCGGGGCATACCCGGGATCCAGAGGCTCATACCGTCCGCGCCCTTTCCTCCGATCATGCGCATCGTGTAGCGCTGGGGGACCTTCTGGCCTCGGTAGACCTCGGTGATCCTGAGCTCGACGTCGGTGAACAGGCCACGGCCGTCTCGTCGGAGGTCTACGTTCTCCACGCTTACGACCTGGGCGCGCACGACCCACTCGGAGGTCTGCGTCATGTCAGGGACGTCTACCTTCATGACGGTCGTCGCCAGAGCTGGCGTGGCCGCGAGGGTCAGGAGAATAAGGAACGAGAGTAAGGTCCTGGTCACGGGCGACTCCTTCATGTGGGTCCCGTCGAACGCGCGACCGTAAACTAGCAAGTCTGGCGGTGTGTGGGCAACCAACGAGGCACGAGGACCGTGAATCCGAACCCGATTTGTGCTTTGCTGAGAACCTGGTGGGGGCGCGTCTCTTTCCAGAAATCCGTGATAGGGGCGCCAGAAGTGGCGCACAAGGGTCGTCGAGGGGTTCGATGTTCAAGTCAGCAAAGAGAAACAACGCTACCCGGTTGATGGGGCTCGCGGCGGCGGCCCTGATCGCCTCCGCTTCGGGTTGCGCTGGCTGGGAGGACGAGGGGACCGGGGGCGTCGCTGACGCGGGCACCTCTGCGGACATCGTCAGTTGGCTGGACGCCTCGGATGCGACCGACACCGCTGTGTCGGACGTCTCGACGCCACCCGCGGATACGGTGACCCCACCCGATGGGGTGACGCTTCCAGACGCTGAGACGGATCCGGATGTCACGGGGCCAGAGGACGGCGGTCTGGTCGACACCGGCGCCGATGCGGACGCGGGCGCGCCCGACTCCACGGAGCCTGACGCCTCCGAAGAGGACGTCTCTGGGCCGGACGTCGCGGACACCTCGGATGTGGCGGCCGAAGACGTGCTGAACGATGTTCTGAGCGACGCAGAGGAGCCGGACGTGACGCTAGAGGACGCCAGCGATGCGGATGACGCTGCGGATGCCGAGCCGGTGGAGGATGTCGAAGAGGAGCTCCCTCCGGCGCCTCTGGACACCGACCAGGACGGCATCTTCGACCTGACGGACAACTGTATCGACGATCCCAACCCGGGCCAGGAGGATCTGGACGGGGATGGACACGGCGATGTCTGCGACGAAGACATCGACGGTGATGAAATCCCGAACATCAATGACCTCTGGCCTGAGGACCCCAATATGCCCGGCGTCGTGCTTGAAGAGCACGTCTATGGGCACACCTCAAGCACCCTCTACACCATGAACGCGTACAGCTATGTGGTGACGGCGGTCGGGGCCTTCCAGTGGCCCGCGGGCTCTCAATCCATGACGGACATCGCCATCGACGAGTTCGGGGTGCTCTACGGCACGTCCTTCTCCAACATGTTCACCTGCCATCCCCAGACGGCGGTGTGCACCAATCTCGGCGCGCTGCCGGGGAGCTTCAACGGTCTCACGGTCGTCCCGGCCGGGACGCTCCTGCCCGACGAGCAGGCGCTGGTCGGGATCAGCACCTCCGGCTCCTGGTATCACCTGCAGTTGTCGGGGGGCACCGTCAGCTCGACCTCCATCGGGTCCTATGGAGCGGGCTACACCTCAAGCGGTGACGCGTTCTCCATCGAGAACGTCGGAACGTTCGCGGCCGTGAACCAATCAGGCTTCAGCAACGACTTCATTATTCAGGTCGACCCGGCGTCTGGCGCCATCATCAACTCGGTGGCCGAGCTCGTCGGCTACTCGAGCGTATACGGACTGGCCGGCTGGTTCGGAACGGTCTTCGCGTTCGACGCGTCGGGTACCATTCTGGAGGTCGACACCGTCACCGGCACGGTGTCGGTCATTCAGACGGGCGGCCCAAGCTGGTGGGGCGCGGGAGTGAAGACGCGTCTGTGAGCGTATCGTTGCTGATGAAGACCTCGCGTGCGCTCGCTTGCCTCGCGCTCTGTCTGTGGCTCGCCACTGGATGCGGCGGTGACGAGAGCGGAGGCGCCGCCTCGGGAGCGGATGTCGTTGAGCCCGCGCTGGACGTCGCAGAGGACTCGGGTGGCGTTGTGACCTGGGGTGACACTGGTGACTCAGGCAGCGCCCCGGATCCGGACGGGGTGCTGAGGTCGGATGCCCAACCGGTGGACCCCTACGAAGGGCTCGTCATTGAGCCAAGCGCGACATGCCAGATCTCGGGAGCTCCGGAGGCCCCACCGGAGTTGGCCCTCACGCAGGTGCTCTCCGGCCTGTCGCTCACCAAGCCAGTCGACTTCAAGGCCGGGCCCGAGGGTTCGGGACGCGTGTTCATCGTCACCCAGCCGGGGCGCGTGTACATGGCGGACGCGATCACGCCTCAGGGGGGAGGGCAGCTGTGGCTCGATCTCACGGGTAAGGTCGATGACGGCCCGAACGAGGGCGGGCTCCTCGCCATGGCGTTCGCGCCCGACTTCGTCTCCAGCGGTCACGTGTTCTTCGTGAGCACACGGACGCTCGCCGGAGGGTTCGCGACGGTCGTCACTCGTGTCACCGTTCCTGACCCGCCTTTCGGTGCGCCGGACCTGTCCAGCGAGATGTTGGTCCTCGTCGCCAGTCAGCCTTACTCGAATCACAATGGGGGCGGTCTGGCCTTCGGCCCGGACGGCTACCTGTACGTCGGCCTCGGCGACGGAGGCTCGGCGAAGGACCCCCTGGGTCACGGACAGAACCTCGCCACCTGGCTAGGAGCGATGCTGCGTATCGACGTGAGCACGCTCGACCTGACCGGGTCCTATTCGATTCCACCCGACAACCCGTTCTTGGGGACGCCCGGCGCGGCGCCCGAGATCTGGGCGTATGGATTGAGAAACCCGTGGAGGTACAGCTTCGACCCGGTCGGAGGCACGCTCTGGGCGGGTGACGTCGGACAGAACAAGGTAGAGGAGATCGACATCCTCGTGGCCGGTGGAAACTACGGGTGGAAGATCATGGAGGGCTCGCTCTGCTTCAGCCCGGCGTTCGGTTGCGACACGGAGGGCCTGGAGCTGCCCGTGTCCGAGTATCCGAACCCGGCTGAGGGGAAGAGCGTAACGGGCGGCGTTGTCTATCGAGGGAGCGCGATCCCGAGCCTCTATGGGACCTACCTCTTCGCCGACTACTCCTACGGGACCGTGTGGGGCTTGAGCCCGGGGGAGGAGGAGGACACCTGGGAGCGCACCACCTTGCTGGAGTCGGGCGCCTACGTGTCGACCTTTGGGACGGATTCAGAGGGCGAGGTCTACCTCCTCGATTGGTGGGGCGGTGGCGTCTACCGGCTGGTCTTGAATGACCCGGACGCGGTCGGGGCTCCAGGGTGGCCAGCCAGACTCTCGGAGACGGGGTGCTTCTCGGACCTCGCCTCCAGGACGCTGGCTCAGGGCGTGTACCCCTATGAGGTGAACGCCCCGCTTTGGTCGGATGGCGCCGCGAAGGAGCGAGCGTTCTCGCTTCCGGCCGGCACGGCCATCGCCTACCACCCGACCGAGGCTTGGACGCTGCCGATCGGGAGCGTGCTTCTCAAGACGTTCGTGCGCCCGGGTGGGAGCGACGCGCTCGAGACACGAATCATGGTGCGTCGCGAGGACCGATGGCGGAGCGCGACCTACCTCTGGAACGACGCCGGCGACGACGCC
>CALCNF010000667.1 GCA_937897815.1 uncultured Pseudomonadota bacterium
ACGCCCGTCGAACCGCCTCAAGCGCCGCGGAGGACACATCCGGATCACGGCGGGCCTTCACGGCGGCCAGACGCTCTCGCTGCTCGCTCTCGACCGCGGGGTCGATCTTCAGCGTGGGGATCGCGGCGTCCGCGCCCTCCACGTGAGAGTTGATACCGACGATGAGGCGCTCTTTGGCGTCCACCTTCTGCTGATCGATGAAGGCCGAGTCCGCGATCTCCCGCTGGGGATAACCGGTCTCTACGGCCCGGACGATCCCACCCAGGTCATCGATCTTCTTGATGTACACCTCGGCGGCCGCCTCCATGCGGTCCGTCAGGTCCTCCATGAACCAGGAGCCGGCGAAGGGATCGACCACGTTCGCGACGTTGCTCTCCTCCGCGATGATCTGCTGTGTACGCAGGGCGAGCTTCGCAGAGCTCTCGGTCGGCAAGGCGTAGGTCTCATCCATGCTGTTCGTGTGGAGCGACTGGGTGCCACCAAGGACGGCCGCGAGCGCCTGCATGGTCACCCGCACCACGTTGTTGAGCGGCTGCTGCGCCGTGAGGCTCACGCCGGCGGTCTGAGCGTGGGTTCGCAAGCGCCACGACCGTGGGTCCTTGGCCCCGAAGCGCTCACGGACGATTCGTGCCCAGAGGCGCCGCGCGGCTCGGAACTTCGCGATCTCCTCGAAGAAGTCGTTATGGACATCCCAGAAGAAGGAGAGCCTCGGAGCGAACTCATCCACGTCGAGACCCGCGTCGATCCCGGCCTGGATGTAGCCGATGCCATCCGCGATGGTGAAGGCCAGCTCCTGGACCGCCGTCGAGCCGGCCTCCCGAATGTGATAGCCACTCACGCTCACCGCGTGCCAAAGGGGCATCTCGCGGGCGCAGTAGACGAGCATATCGCTGATGATGCGCATGCTGGGTCGCGGGGGGCTGATCCACTCCTTCTGAGCCATGAACTCCTTGAGAATATCGTTCTGGATCGTCCCGCGGAGCTTGTCGGGCGAGACCCCCTGCTCCTCAGCGACCGCCACATAGAGGGCGAGAAGGATGATCGCCGGGGCGTTGATCGTCATGGAGGTCGAGACCTGATCGAGCGGGATCCCATCAAAGAGCCGCCGCATATCATCGAGGGTCGCCACGCTCACGCCCTCGCGCCCGACCTCGCCGGCGGAGAGGGGATGATCAGGGTCGTAGCCCATGAGCGTAGGCATATCGAAGGCGGTCGAGAGGCCTGTCTGGCCCTGCTCGAGGAGAAA
>CALCNF010000668.1 GCA_937897815.1 uncultured Pseudomonadota bacterium
CGAAGACGGCGCGCGAGGCCTCCTCCAGCACCTCCAGCGGAAGAATCGCGGGTCCTGCGCTGAAATTAACAGGGCGCTCGCTCATGAGATCACTCCTTTAGGGGGATGGACTCACCGAAGTCGGCCTCACTCTCCACGTAGGCGATCCAGGCCTGGCCGTCAGCGCCATCCTCAATGCTCTCAAGGACCACGCCGATGCCCCCGCTCGTAGCGGAGTCCATGCTCGCCATAGACCACACGACCTCGCCCTGGAGCCGGGCCTGCACCGTGCCGCCCGCGAAGGGGATCTCATACATCACGGTCAGGTGAACCCCGACCGCTGGCAGGACCGTCTCCACGAGCACGTATACGCCGCCTCGGCTGATGTTGTAGGCGCGAGCCCCGTGTTGCTCTCCGGCGACGACCAGCGTCACCTCATCACGCACGGCGATACGGGCCTCGCGTCGCTTCTGCTCCACGTCCTCGCCCCCACCACCAGGGGTGTCGGCTGGGGCCTCGCTCTTCCACCGAGCCTTGAAGCTGTAGAACCAGCCACCGGCGCCCTCACGGAACGCCGCCGTGTTCACGCGGTCCACTCCGAGTCCGTCCTGGAGAAAACCCGTAAGACACAGCACACCATCAACGCTGTGGAGCGCGATCAACCTCAGGTAGAGCACCTCGCCAGCGTCACTCTCGCGCCGCCCGTCCACAGCGCACAGAGCTCGAACAGAGCCTCCGTGAGGGCCCTCATGCTCGAAGACGAGACGAAGGCTCTCCTGCAGACGCGCGTGGCCCTCCAGCCGCACCTCAAGACCAATAGAAGAGACCCCGACGACGACACAGGGGACGTCGCCGGTCTCGAAGAGCGCGGTGGCACGCAGGGGCGCACCCAATGTGGTTTGCGTGGTCATGGACGCGGAGTCTAGCAGTCATCGGTGGGGACGTCGAAGGACCTCACCCAAGCCCATGAGGATGCGCGACTGGGATGCATTCGCTATGTTGGAGGTCGAAGCGGAGGAGAGCACGATGACCACAGTCCGGTCGGCGACCACCAGGTGCCTGAGCGTCTTGCTCATCGCCTCGCTCGTCGCCGCGGGCTGCTCGCGAACGTACATCTACGGACCAGAGCAAATGCCCGATATGACAGAGCGAACGCTCAAGGTCCGCAGCCTCACGAGCTCTCACGGCCCGATTGAGTCGTTTGAGATCGAGCGGATCGGGCTTCGCCACCTGGCTCAGCCTGGGCTGCTACGCGCACCGACCGAAGCTGAATACAGCGCCCTGATCAACCAATCGCCCCTGGACGTCTACACCATCGAGATCGATGTGGACGCCAGCACCGTCCACTGGCGTGACTATGGCCTGGGTGGCGTCGGCATCGGGATGACCGCGGCGCTGGTCGCCAACCTGTCTGATGAGGGCGGACTCTTCCGAGAGGGCAACGGCATGGCGCTCCTGGGCTCCATAACCGTCGGGTTCGTTGGGTTTCTGACCGGGCTGATTGTCGGGAGCCTCGCGGCGCCCGATGTCATCGATACGCGCTTTGACGAGGCCTATGTACCGGACTGAGCGCTCGCAGCACCTGCCGCTCCCTCACTGAAACGGGTTGGGGTAGGCGGGCGTGACGCGAGGACCGCCGTCGTTTCCGACCGCGGGCACCCAGTTCATCTTGGGCCAGGTGATCGTTCCGGCCTCCCAGAGGTCCCCCGTGCCGATCACCACGTCGGTGATCTCGTGGACCAGCTCCTCAAAGTGATAGATGCGGACCGTCGCGACGCTCGATCCAAAACCGTAATCACTCCAAACGTGGGCTCCGACTGTGATGGCGGTATCGAGGGGCGGCGCGTGGTACTCCAGACGCTCGGGACCCTGGCCATCTGGGTCTTCAAGGACCAGCCACGGGTCATCCTCCGGTCCCGCTGCGCCCCAATCCGGACTCGTGTCGACCCAATAGACATCGTGGGTGAAGTCGAACCAGGTGTCTGGCTCCCCATCGCCGTCGTAATCAGGACCGTTACCGAGTCCATCGTGAGCGTGAAGGTCCAGATCCGCCCCCGCGCCTGTCCCGGTGTCGCTCTGATTCGCGTCACCGGGCGTGTCCCAGGTGAGCTCCACGATGAGGGGAATCGCGTCCTTCACCGTGACGCTCCAGGTCGCCGTACCGCACCCGGAGAGCACCGTCCCATCGACCTCATCAAAGACCTTGAGCGAGAAGACATACTCTCCCAGCTCATTGACCGTATAGGTCACGACTGGACTCTCGGCGTCGGGACCAAAGCTGCCCTCCGGTGCCCCGGCCGGACTCGTGACCGCCCAAGACACGTAGCTCACATCACCGTCTGGAGCGATGCTGCCCAACGAGTCGAGGTGGAGAACGGTCCCGGGTGACACGAAGTGACCCTCCGCCACATCGATGACCGGAGTTGGGCACCCCGCCTCGCCCGCGAACCCGCTCACAGGCACCTGCATCACGGGCCCAACGCCCGTTGTCTGAATGGAGACCGTCGCGGTCTCCTTGATGGGGTTGCCGCCGGCGTCGACCGGACTTGATGCCGTCGGATCAAAGCCTACAGAGACCTCGACCTGCTCCCCTGGCTCGAGCGTCCACGGGAGGGGTCCGGGCCCTGTGGAGAGATCGAGGCTGAAGGGCGACCCGTCCTCGGCGAGGAGCACGATGGAGTCTACGGTCACCGGGATCACGCCACACGACACCAGGGTCATGGGCTGCTCGTGATGACTGAGCACATAGGCTCCCCCGAATTCGATCAGCGGTGGCTGAACGAGCAAGCAGGGCGCGGCGCCAACTCCCAGGAGGGGCAGTTGAGCCGCGACGGGGTTCGAAGCGTTGGTCTCAAAGGTGATCGTACCCTTCTTCAGACCCGGGTCCTGGGTCTCGAAGCTGGCGGTACCCTCGACGCTGCCCCCTGGAGGTACGGTCACCGGAAGCTCAAGTTCGTACGAGAAGCCGGCTTCCCCCGAGAGCTTCGCCTCCGTGATCTCAAGGTCGCCATCTCCGATGTTGAAGATCTCAAATGGGAGCGTCGACACTTCCAGGGGCAAAACGATTCCCAGATCGAGGGACTTGGGTGCGATCGAGATCATCGCTGAGGTGACGAGCGTCTGTTCGACCAACCGCTCGGATGACCAGACGCGCTCGCCTTCCACCGCGCCATCGAACGGCGCTCCTCCACAGCGATAGCGCGACCCGACCTGGAGCGGAGGGGTGAGCACGTTCTGCTCCTCCCCGTCGATGAGCACATCGTCAATCGTCCAGGCATAGTGAACGGACACCGCGTCGTCATCGGCGTCATGCCGGGCGCCCGCCTCACAGACGAGCACCGTGTCGATGTCCGCCGACGCCGGCGCGATGCTCACGTCGTGAAGCACAGGTGCAGTGTTTACGATCTCCACCTGCGCCTCGGACACGGGCCCCTCATCGACCCCGTCGAACGCCGCGACCTCAACCGACCAGACCTCGGAGCGACTCGTGAGCGCGGGCTGAAGCTCCAAGCCCGACGCGGGAACCTGCTGACCATCTCGGAACCAACGAACACGCACTTCGATGGGCTGAGGGCCGTCATCAGGGTCCACCGCCGGCTCGTCGATCACAACGACGAGAGGATCCTGGGTTCCGGGAACCTCAGGGGTGAGACGTATGACGACGGGGCCAGGGGCCGTGTTCTCGATCGCCGCTCCTGCGTCGCTGTCCAACGACGCGGTCGTGTCGCTCGCGGGCTGCTCGGGGACGGTCACGGTCGTGGTGCAACCGACGACCATCATGAGCAGCGCGAGGACTCCAGGCGGGAAGAAGAGAGGCTTCATCAGAAGCAAGGGTGCACCCAAGCCCCCCTTGGGGTCCAGTCGAGGGCCAGGTCGGGAGACGACTGAGGGCTCAGGTTCTTGCGCGACCTGAAGGATCCGGGGCATGGTTCCTCTCATGTCGACCGGACTAGATCGACTCGCCGCTGGCGAGCATAAAGCGTTGGAAGGGCTCAAGATTGCCCTGCTCTGTAATCACACCGCGGTGACGTCCACCGGACGTCACGCCGTCGAGGTGCTCCGCGAGATCCCAGGGCTGGAGATCGTGCGGCTCCTCGGACCTGAGCACGGCGTCTGGAGCACCCATCAAGATATGGAGGCCGTGGACTCCGAGGGCACCGACGCGGTGTTCGGCCTCCCTGAGGTCAGCCTGTACGGTCACGACAGGAAGAGCCTGTCGCCAACCTCCTCTGCCCTCGATGGTATCGACGCCGTCGTCTACGACATCCAGGACATCGGCACCCGCTTCTACACCTACGCCGCTACGCTGTCGTTCGTCATGGAGGTCGCTGAGCAGCGCGGGCTTCCCGTGATCGTCCTCGACCGGCCGAACCCCATCGGACGGAGCGTGGAGGGGCCGCTCTTGAGGACGGGATTCGAGAGCTTCTGTGGAATTGAGCCAGGCCTGCCTGTGCGCCACGGCCTGACGGTCGGAGAGCTGGGCCGCTGGTATGGAGAGCGCAGGGCGCCAGGGTGCGATCTGCGGATCGTCGCAGGCGACTCCGATGGCTCCGCACCCTGGGTCCCACCGAGCCCCAACATGCCCACGGTCGAGACCGCGATCGTCTATCCGGGGATGTGCCTCCTGGAGGGAACTGGACTGTCCGAGGGGCGCGGTACGACCACCCCCTTCCTGATCTTTGGCGCTCCGGGAATCGACGCTCAAGCCCTGGTTACGGACCTTCGGGCCCGAGAGATCCCCGGCGTAAACTTCGTTCCGCGCGTCTTCCGCCCGGAGTTTCAGAAGCACGCGGGCCAAATCTGCGGCGGCGCTTACATCGAGGTCGTCGACCCGCGCGCCTTCCGCGCGCTGGATCTAGGGGTTCATGTCATCGACGCTTGCCGACGCGTCGCGCCACACGCGTTCAGCTGGCGCGTGGACGCCTACGAGTTCGTGACAGACGTTCCCGCGATCG
>CALCNF010000669.1 GCA_937897815.1 uncultured Pseudomonadota bacterium
GGCGGCTCCAGGGATCCCCTTCCTGTCTGTCCTGCCCGCTGATTCGCTGGCTAAGCTCGCCGACTCCCTTAAGCACGAGACCTACACGCCAGGCGACCCCATCATCCGTGAGGGCGATCCGGGTGACCGCTTCTGCTTCATCGAATCAGGGCGCTGCGTCGTGGAGATCACCGAAGAGAGCGGCATGGTCCACGAGGCCGCCCACCTGGGCACCGGTGACTTCTTCGGAGAGGTCGCCCTGGTTCAGCCGGTCTCACGCACCGCCACCGTCCGGGCGAACGACGCCGTGGAGGTCCTCTCCCTGGCCCGAGAGCCCTTCCTGGCCCTGCTCCAGGAGCTCGACGTCTCCAACGAGGAGGTGCTGACCCAGATCCGAAACGCCGCCTTCGTTCGAAACCACCGCTTCTTCGCCACCGTGGCTCCGTCTCAGATGGGTGACCTCCTCGGCCGGCTCAAGGAGCGAGAGGTCACGCCTGGAGAGGTGGTCGTCCAGCAGGGCGACTCGGGTCGGACGCTCTACCTGATCCGCGAGGGAACCTGCGCCGTGGATCACACCGGAGACGACGGCGCGACCCGGGAGGTCGCCAAGCTCTCCAGCGGCGATCACTTCGGCGAGATCGCGCTCCTGCGCGACGGCGTTCGCACCGCCACCGTTCGGGCCGAGACCTCCTCGGTCCTCCTCGAGGTCCCCAACGACCTCTTCCGTGACGTTCTCTTGAAGAACTTCGAGGCCGTGCTGCAGCTCGATGAGGGCTGCTCTTCGCGTCTCGATCTGCTTCAGGTTCTGTAGGGGGGGATCATGGTACCTGGCGCCAATATGATGCCCATGATGATGATGATGGCCGGCCTCACGGCGACGGCCACCGTGGGCAAAGACGTGGCCTTTCGGGTCATCGACACCGCCAAGAGCGCGGTCGTCCAGTACGAGCTCGGCGGCATTCGAGACACCCTGATCCAGGAGCACATCTACGGGGGCATCGAGGACCTCGTCGATGACGACGCGGCCTTCGCCGAGCACCTGGTCGAGTCCATGCAGTCCAAGGGCGGTCGAGACGTCTCCTTGGACTATTGGGACCAGCCCTACCAGCTCGAGAAGGTCTCTGAGGATCGCTACGTGGTGTTTAGCACCGGTCCGAATATGTATCGGGACGGCGGGTGCTCGACGACGGCGGTCGAGCGCGCCAAGGAGTGGGAACAGCAGATCAGCGACTGGGACGTGGAGAAGCTCAAGGAGGAGGAGTCCGACGCCTTCGAGCTCCCCGAGGACGACGACATCTGTATGGACTTCGTCGTGAAGAAGCAGTCTCAGATCTACCAGCCGCTGTCTCGCAAACCTCGCTGAGGCTCTAGGCGATCATCATGGGATTTCTTGAGGCCTGGATGGGGTGGTCTGCCGCGCTGATGCTGGTCCTGGCGCCAGCCCTGGCCCATATATCTGGCCTGCTCACGGTGCGCCGGATGACCCGCATAAGAGCGAACATCGCGGACACAATTCCGGGGCTGTCGACCCACCATCCCGGCGACGGCACGGCCACGGACGCCGCGCGACGATTTGACCGGGCGGTCGACGAGACCTTCGATCTCCTCGCGAAGCGGTTGAGCTCCGGCGGGGTCAATGTCCGAGCGAGGACCCTCGCCGCGGAGCTCGACGTACCCGTCTCCGTCGTCGCTACGGCCCTCGACCAGCTCACAGACTCCGCCCCCTACACCATGCGGGTCATGGACTCTGGGGAGCTCTCCTATGAGTTCGCGCCCGGCGCCACGGGCTCGATCAAGGGACGAACGCTCTTGCGATGGCCGGCCAGGGTCGCCTGGTTTGTGACGGCGTGCGTGGCCAACTTCGGGAGCATGTGGCCCTCGGTGTTCATCACCGCCACCTGCTACACTGTCTTTGCGTCGTTCCTCGTCACCGGTGGCATTGAAGGCGCGCTTTACGGAAGCGTGTTCGCCATCCTCGGAGGCCTGCTGGGCTACTGGGTGCTCACGCGAATCAGCGGCGGGTTGAGCCGCCCTCTGATCGCCACCCCGGACCCAGGGCCGCCTCACGGCCAAGAGGACCGCGAGCTTCAGGAGCTCGACGATGACCGTCAGTCGGATGAGCTGGGTTTCTTTCGCGCCCGCTCGGGTGCCCACGGCGTCTGGAAGGTCTACAAGTCATTCTTCCGGGGTCTGTTTCGCGGTCGGGGAGACAAGCGCGGCGCCATCGTCCTCATCGCCATCGCGACCCTCCTGGCCTTGCTGGCCCTGGCGTTCGTGAGCGCGAGCTCCTGGATCGGCACGCTGTGGAAGATCCTCTCGGGTCGCCTACCGCGACTCCCCGAGGTCGCGCCCGGGGCCTGGGTCAGAGAGCCGCAGCCCGTAGGGTCCCCCTTTCTGGAGCTCAGCGATGAGCTGGCCCTGACCTTGATGGCGGCCGTCCGACGGCTGGTGCTCGATCGACGTCCACGTGATGAGGCGCTCGCCGGGCGCGTCGTCGCGCTCGCGGCCCGACAAGGGGGGCGGGTCTCCGGAATCGATCTCATCTTGCGGGAGGGCTTCGATGAGGCCGAGGCCATCACCGTGGCCGCTCGGGTCACAGGCCAGGCCGGCGGGCATATCACCGTGAGCGAGGCTGGAGACGTCGACTGTGTCTTTGAGATCCCAGTGGGCGCGAACCTGAACGTCGAGCCGGCGCCGCTGGAGGCCGTCGAGCTTCGAGGAAAGACCGTCCATGTTCTCTCGGACTCGATCCCCGTGAACGTCCCCGGGGTGAACCGTTACCGACTCGACGCGGCGCTTAACATGGCGACAGGCGCCGCCCTGGCCGCTCTGGCCCTCGGCGTTCTGGCCCCCTCGGGTGTCTTGGGTGTGACCCTCTTTGGCGTCGCCTCCGCGGTGTCTTTGTGCACCTGGGCCCTGGTCGGAGCCTCCCGGTACGGCTCCCGCGAGTCCGCTCGAGCGGGTCTCCTTCGGGACGCACGTCGTGGCGCGCTGGCGCTGCTCAGGATTCACCTGAAACGCTCCATAGACCGGCTTCCCCGGGAGACCTTCTCCTCGTTGGTGCAGACCCTCGATGAGCTCGATCCGGACAACGGTCCTGAGATGGTCTGGGCGGAGATCGACCTGGCGCTCTCCGACGCGGGCGTGGAGCTCGCCCTCGAAGGTGAAGGAGACGGCGCGCTCGCCTATGATCTCAAGCCCCTGCGAGAGCGCCTTCAGAGCTTGGAGAACCTGCGCACCCAGGAGGTCGAGCTTGGAGAGGAGGTCGAGCTCGACGAGGTGGTCGTCTTCGAGACCTCGACGGTCACTTCTTAGACGGCCCGACCTTCCACTTGGCCGTGACGCGAGCGACCTCATCGCCGCTCTTGTCATGAATCACGCCCTCGGCCTGGAACTCCATGCTCTCGGTGATCTCCGGGAGCTCCACCCGGCTCGTGCACACGAGCGTCCCCCGGGCCTTCTTGGAGAAGTCGATGGTGAGCCCGGTGACGATCCCGCGCACGCCCGCCGGGAACGCTGAGCACATGGCCACGCCCGTGGCCATCTCGCCCAGGTTCATGAGCGCGATGGCGTGGACGCTCCTAAAGTGGTTTCGGACCTTCCGGCGGTCCTTGAGCTCGACCTGGCAGTACCCGGGCTCAAAGGTGATCACCCGCCCATCGATCGTGCCCGTGTA
>CALCNF010000670.1 GCA_937897815.1 uncultured Pseudomonadota bacterium
CCTTGAGCTCGTCGAGCAGGTCCAAGGCCTCGACGCCGTGCTCGTCCCGGTGGGCGGCGGCGGCCTGATCTCGGGGATCACCCTCGCCCTGCGTGAGCTCGCTCCCCATGTTCGAGTCTTCGCGGTCGAGCCCCACGGGGCCGATGACGCAGCGCGCTCGAAGGCCGCCGGCGAACACATCCTCCAGACGGCGCCCAACACGATCGCCGATGGGCTCCTGACCAGCCTTGGCGAGCTGACCTGGCCTGTGGTTCGCGACCTGGTCGAGGAGGTCTTGCTGGTCGACGACGCGGAGATCACCGCGGCGATGCGACTCATCTGGGAGCGCATGAAGATCGTCGTGGAGCCCAGCGCGGCGACCGTGCTGGCGGCGACCCTCCAGCCCGAGTTTCTGGCGCGGGAGGGGCTGGGACGCCTTGGCCTGGTTCTGAGCGGAGGGAACGTCGACCTGACGAAGCTCCCATGGGGACGTGAGAGGCCTGCGTCTCAGGACGGCTGAGCGTTCAAAGGAGCTTGCAAACCCAGGCTTGAATCGTTCAGTGTCCTTGACCATGAACGTGACCCTCGATCAGCTCACGGCCCTGGAGGCCATCGACCGTCTCGGCAGCTTCGCGGCCGCCGCCCGGGAGATGGGTCGCGCCACCTCTGCGGTGAGCTACCAGATCCGCTCCCTGGAGGACGCGCTGGGATTCGGTCTCTTCGACCGCACCGGTCACCGGGCCCACCTGACACCCAAGGGTCTGCGCATCCTGGATGAGGCGAGGCGCGTGCTTCGCCAGGCCCAGCGCCTGGAGGAGGTCGGGCGAGAGATCGACGCCGGCTACGAGCCCCTGCTCCAGGTGGTGCTCGACGGCCTGCTCCCTCTTCCGCCGATCATGGAGTCGCTTCGCGCCTTGAGCGCGGAGCGGTTGCCCACGCGGGTTCGGCTGATGGTCGAGTACCTGGGCGGCGTGCCTGAGCGCTTCGAAGACAAGCGAGCCGACCTGATGCTCGTGCTGGATCACGAGGCGAGCGACGCCCTGCAGGCCGTCGCCCTCGCCCCCGTGGAGACCCACCTTCTCGTTCACCGGGATCACCCGCTGATCCTTGAAGGAGGGACCGTCGCCCGCGGCGACCTGTCCGAGCACGTGGAGCTGGTCGTGGCCGACTCCAGTCGGCGGAAAGACTCCAGCCCCCACCGGCTGTTCCTCGGGAGTCCCCAGGTCTTTGAGCTCTCAGACTTTCATTCCAAGACCGAGGCGATCCTGGGCGGCGTAGGCTACGGCTGGCTGCCCTCGCACCTGGCCGCTCCCCATATGGCCTCTGGAGAGCTCGTCGAGCTCCCGTTCGTCGAGGGCTCCAAGTACACCTTCCACCCCCAGCTGGTGCATCGCTCAAGCGCGACGATCGGCCCCGCATGCCGGCGCCTCATGGCGCTCCTGGAGGACGGGATGGCGAGCCCGTCGCCGACCGCCTGACATCGCTCCGAACGATTGGCTAGAACCTCCATGAAAGCCGTGATACGGTTCCGCCCATGAGTGACGAAGCACCAGACGACGGCGGTCTGAAGTGGATGCTGCTGATGTTCGGAGGCCTCACGGTCATCCTGCTCGGCATGTGGATGGTCGCGGTCTAGACCCGGCCCCCTTCTGACAGCTTCAAGACCCTGCGAACGCCTCCTGAAGAGGGACGCGCACAGGAGTCCGACGCACCCTCATTGAGGGCTCAGTCGCCCATGCCCGTAGTTCGGCTCAGATACCGCTCGCCCGCGGCCTTCGCGACGTGCCCCGGGAGCGGCACATAGCCGAGCTTGTCCGAGATCGCCCGCGCCTTGCCCAGCCATCGCTTGATATAGCCATCGACGACCACTCGCTCGGCGGACTTCGCGTTCACATAGACGAAGAGCTCGCGGCTCAGGGGCTTGTACGTTCCATCCCGAATCGTGGTCGCCGAGGGCTCGACAGGCTCGCCATCTCCA
>CALCNF010000671.1 GCA_937897815.1 uncultured Pseudomonadota bacterium
CACGGTCACCAGCTCACTGGCGACCTTCTGGCCGAGAAGGTCGCTGAACGCGCTGGTCTTCTTCCGGTTGAAGTCGCCCTCAAGGCCATGACCGATGGCCTCATGGAGCAAGATGCCAGGCCAACCAGGCCCCAGGACCACGTCGGTCTCACCCGCCGGAGTCTCGATAGCGGAGAGGTTCAGCACGGCCCTGCGCGCGGCCTCATCGACGAGCTCCTCCCAGGAGTCTCCCTCCAGGTAGGTCGTCAGGGGAATCCTGCCGCCGCCACCCGCGCTTCCGACCTGCTTGTTCGAGCCCTCCATGGCGATGCACGAGACGCTCAGACGAATGAGCGGGCGTTCGTCCACGACCACCTCGCCATCCTTCCGCGCGATGACGACCGTCTTCTTGTTGCAGCTGACGCTCGCGAAGACCTGCTGAATCCTCGGGTCGACCGCTCGCGCTCGCGCGTCGATCTGCTTGAGGAGGTCGAGCTTCGTCTCAAGGGGCTCCTCGACGCCCGCGCGGCCCACTGGATAGAGATCCATGGCTGGCGCATGGGTGCGTATGGCGACCGATTGGCTCTCCGCGCCGGATCTCGCGATGGCGCGGGCGGCGCGCGCCCCCTCCAGGAGCGGGCGGGCATCGATGGCGTCCGAGTGAGCGTATCCGGTTCGGTCGCCGCTCACGGCGCGGATACCCGCACCCTGATGGACCGATCGGCTCGCCTCTTTGACCATGCCTTCTTCCAGGCTCAAGCCATCGGACTCGACGCGCTCAAAGTAGAGGTCTGCGTCGTCTACGTCGTGGCCCAAGACCTCGCCCAGGGTCTTGGCGACCAGGCTCTCGTCGAGCTGGAAGCTCGCCAGAACCTCACTTTTCGAATCGCCCATGGTGTGCTTCTCTCCTTGGCCAAAGAGGGCCACACCCTAGTCCACCCGAGCCGCTCGCGCCAGCGAGTAAAGTGACGTCATACGAGCCATGAATGAACCGTCCACCAGGTCCTTGATCGTCTCGTCGCGCAACCCCCATAAGCTCGCTGAGTTGCAGCGACTTCTTTCGCCTCTTGAGCTGTCCGTGGCGTCCGCGTCAGACGTCGGTGTTCCCGAGGTCGAGGAGACGGGGAGCACCTATGTCGCCAACGCGCTCCTGAAGGCTAGCGCGGCTTGGCAGGTTATCGGTGGGGGGTGGTGTCTGGCCGATGACTCGGGCCTCTCTGTGGATCATCTCGGAGGGGCGCCGGGCGTCTACAGCGCGCGCTTCGCTGGCGAGGATGTGACCTACGCAGACAACAACGCGCTGCTCCTGGAGCGCATGACAGGTGTCCCCGAGGACGAGCGCGGCGCGGCCTTCATCTGTACGCTCGTGCTCCTGGTTCCCGACGAGACGCCGCGACCGGCCGAGGACCCCGCGTGGGAGGTCCTCGAGGATCCCGGTGTGCCCGAGGGCGCGACCGCTTACGCGATCGTTGGACGGGCCGAGGGGCGCATCACCGAGGCTCTGGCCGGCTCGGGCGGGTTCGGCTACGACCCCCTCTTCTTTCTACCCGAGGAGGGCGTCACCTTCGCGGAGCTCACGTCCGAACGAAAGAACGCCATCAGCCATCGCGGGCTGGCGCTCGGTCATCTGCGGCGGTGCATCCGCTCGATCACCGAGGTCTGAACTCGCTCATTTGGGCTTGAAGACGAAGGGCCAGCTGACGGCGCAGTTGCCGCCGTCGGGCTTGGCGAAGGTGATCTTCTGAATGTTCTTGCCCAGGCACTTGTGAAGGGCGGCGCTGCCCAGGGTTGATGAGGTCACCTGAGGGGTCCCCATTACCCTCCCGCTCGGGCCGATCTTAAAGCGCATGGCGACGCGACCCTCGAGGTCCTTGTTCATCCGGAGCTCCCGCTCGTAACAAAAGCGGAACGAGCCGCGACGCTTCTTCATCCGAACGGCGATGTCCTTCTTATCGCAGAAGCCGGCCTCGGCCTTCTTTGACTTCGGGGCGTCCTTCTTCGCCTTGGAAGGGCCCTCGGAGATACCGGCGTTCGAGGGTGACTTTTTCTTGGAGAACGCGATGGCGACCGCCGTCGAGCAGCCCTTGGGGGTGCGCTTCAGGCGCGTGTAGGCGCGGCCTCCGCACGACGTCCCTGGCCAGAGCTCTTCGGGCTTGTCGAGCGCTTTCCCGGACCCCTCCTGGAAGATCGAGGAGACGCCAAGAACGTCAGCCGCTCTCGCGCCTCGCCCAGCGATCACGTGGAGCACGGGTCCCACGTTGAGCCGGCGAGCGGCGCCACGAAAGACCTTCACCAGGGCCTTGGTGCTCACGGCGCCGAGCCCCGGGTGACCATCGGTCCCGAGCGGCACCCGAATTCGCGCCGCGGTCTTCCCGCGGTAGCCAACACGAGCCTCGTCCCCCACGCCCTTCACGAACTTCGCCAGCTCACCTGACTTCTTCTCCTTCACGCTGCGAGGCAGCCACACGTCCACGTGGTTCTCACTGACGACGGCCGTCAGGGGACGTTCGGCGGAGTCGCCAAAGCGTTCTTTAAGGCCCGGGGGGGTGTCCCGAACCAGGAGCGGAAGGGTGTGTCCGTGCGTGGCCGTCTTCGTGAAGCGAACGTGGTGGGCTCCTGCGAGCTTGAGGGCGTCCAGGAGCTTCGAGACCGTCTTGCCGCTCGCGCGG
>CALCNF010000672.1 GCA_937897815.1 uncultured Pseudomonadota bacterium
AAGAGAAGTTCATGGGCGCATCGTGCCCGGTCTCTATGACGGACACGTGACAGCTTAGAAAGACTCTCGTGAAATCGCCCACGGGCCATGACGGCTTAGCTCGGGACGCGCCCCTTCAGTACGGGCTTGAAGTCTCGCAGGATCAGCGGATTGGAGATGGGCGTGAGCACATCGGAGACCTCCGCGCCGTCCTCCAGACCGAGCGCTCGTCTGAGCCAGGCGTCCGCCTGGCCTTCAGCGGCGTCGTAGGCCGCGCGCGCCCGCTGGGCCTTCCACTGGACGAAGGTGACCAATTTTCTGCGGCCCGCACGGCCCCGGATCGCGAAGTCGGCCTCGCCCAGCGCTCGAGGGACTCGAGCGGCGTCCGGGTTCTCCGCACAGTAAGCGTCGACGGCACCGACGAGGGTACGAATCCACGCCCACTGATCCTCAAGAGCGCAAGCGAAGAGCGGGTCCAGGGCGGCGGGAACCTCATCACCCTCCAGAAAGGCTCCGCGGACCGGGGCGCCACGAAGCAGGTCGTCCATCCAGCGTCGGACGTTCGGCTTATCCTCGAAGAGAAAACGGCTCCCAGGATCCCGATAGAGATGGGCCCAAAGCGGTCCGAACAGAGAGAAGTCCCCGAGGCTCGGCCGACCCCCGAAGAGATATGGTTGCGCCGCGAAGTGAGCCTCGAGGGCGCCCAGGACGACCTCGACCATCGCCTCCACGCCGGGCGTGGTCACCTCGTCGATTCCCAACACAGGGAGGTAGCTCTCCATCTTGTCGGCGATGGAGGCGATCATCCGACGACCCAAGAACCTCGGGGCCCACGGAAGCCCACAGCGCGCGAACTCTCCTCGGGCGAACGCGGCGTTCTCGGGGATCGTCCAGCGATAGTGAAGCGACGCCATGGAGAGCCACTCATCGGCGAAGACCTCCAGGAGTGAGGCGGCCAGACACTGGCTGACTCCAGGCGGTACAATGAGGGGCTCGGGCGCCTCGGACTCAAAGTGGTCGATGATCACGCTTGAGTCCTGAAGCCACGTCCCATCGGCGAGCCGCACGGTCGGCATGATCAGCCGCCCCACGGACCGACGGATCACACCCATGAGCTGGGAGGCCGTCGGCTGCACGTCCTGCACGGCCAGGCCCTTGTGCTTGATGTAGGTTCGGGTCTTCGCCGAGTAGGGCGACACGAGCCATCCATAGTGAACCGCGACCGACGCCATGATGCTCCCTGTGCGCGCTGAGAGACGAGGCCAAACCGTAGCAGAGAGTCCAGACCTCTCCTACGTCAGCGCGAGCTCCGCGGGTGACGAGCCTCCTCCACCTCGCGCCGACCGGCGGCGCGACGCCTGAGGTGAGAGGCCCTGGGCACGGGCACCCAGACCGCGCGAGGAGGCCGCGCCACGACGGTGTGCGGGGTCTCCGCGGCGTCGGGCGGCGCCGAGCTTGAGCGCCACGCGACCCGCATCCGATGCTCCTCGAAGTGCGCTCGCAGGGCCTCATCGCCGACCGCGAACGACAGAGAGCACCTCCTGGGGTTTCGACGACAGCGGTAGGCCAACACATAGATGGGGATCGGGGAGCCGCTCACCCTGACCTCCACCTCGTCACCCTTCATCGGTCCCGACACGACGGTGCCTCGCCACGCTCCACGGTTCTCCATCTCAGGCCTCCTGTTGGCTTCAGGCTTCTCCCTTCGGCACTCTGCAACCCGGATGCCAGGTGGCGATCGAACCGCGGCCCAACTCCACAGAATTCTCGACGAGATTCGGCCCCTTCCCTAAGGGTAGAGGGTAGCGAGTATCGTTTCTGCGTCCCACGAGGCTCTGATGCGCTTCATTCTTCTCATGGTCCTGACCACGCTCCTGCTCCTCTCGGGTTGCGGGGAAACGAAGGTGTATCCTGCGACAACCGCAGGTGACGCGGGCGACACGTCGTCGGCGTCCGCAGACGCGCAGGCCGACGCGGCGCCTGACGTGCCACTGGATGTCCCCGCTGCATCAGCGGACACCGCGAGCGCAGACACCGCTTTGGATGCGTCACCCGAGGACGGCAGCGTCACCGACACGCCTGAGGACGCCACCACCGCCGATGTCCCCGAGGTCTGCGTCCCCGTGACGTGTGAGCTCCTGGGCTTCAACTGCGGCGCCATCGACGACCAGTGCGGAAATACGATCTCTTGTGGGCTGTGCTCACCGCCAAACACCTGTGGGGCCGGGGGCAATCCCCAGGTCTGCGGGTGCTCTCCCGATTGTGAGAACAAGACCTGCGGCGATGATGGGTGTGGCGGCGTGTGCGGTACCTGCGAAGACCCCACCCCAAACTGCACGGACAGCGGCGCCTGTGAGGCCGACCCCTGCGAACCCGACTGCGACGGAAAAGAGTGCGGTGGCGACGGCTGTGGTGGGAACTGCGGCTTCTGCTATCCCGGCTTCATCTGCAATGAGGCGAGCCAATGCGAGGAGCAATGCCTCCCCGCCTGCCAAGGCAAGGACTGCGGTCCGGACGGCTGCGGCGGCTCCTGCGGAGACTGCAAGCTCGCCGAGGGCTGCTCAGCGACCGGTCAGTGCATCACCGAATGCGTTCCCGACTGCGCCAATAAGGAGTGCGGCTCCGATGGCTGCGGCGGGTCCTGCGGCTCATGCCCGCCCGGCTTCAACTGCGAGATCTGGAAGTTCAACCAGACGATGTGCATGCCCGAGCTCGACGACGGCCAGGAAGAGAAGTAGCTCAGCCTACCCCCTGGACTCGCGGCGCCTCGATCTCGGTCGGCCTCTCCGAGCCGTTCTGGACCTCAGTGCAGAGGTCTACTCCTCCGCGATGGGGTCTCCATAGACGAAGGTGCAGTTCGCGAGGCGCATCGGTCCGAAATCGCGGAGCACGAAGAGCTTGTAGGTGGTGCCCTCGACGAGCGCCGGCGGCTCGCCGGACTCGGGTCGCCGCTGGAGCGTATCCTCGAGTGTCTCTCCGTAGGCGAGCGTGCCCGACGGGATAGGTGTGCCGTCGTAGAGGACGTCCAGACGCCAGAGCATCCCCTCGGGATTGTCGAGACCCGGCGGATCCGCGACGTTGGCCGAGCCCTCTTCAAGGACGTAGACGTAGCGCGCGTCGGAGGCGCTCGCCCAATGAACCGTGCCGTCGGGCGACACGCCCTCACCCACGCCGCAGGGCTGAGTCTCTTCCGTGTAGTTGGTGTACAGACCCGCGAAGCGGAAGGGCACCTGCTCGATGAGCTCCTGGATCTGCTCCTCGGTGAGCCCGCGGCGGGCGATCTCACCCTCGAAGAAGGCCTTCATGCGCGGCACATCGGTCGTGGGGAAGATCGTGTGGTTGCGGTCAAAGCCGTGGTTGGTCGCCGGATCGAAGGAGCCGCCAAGGAGCGTGGTGTCGATGTGGCCCGAGGCGGTGAGCAGACCGAAGTCAGTAAAGGTGTCGGTCCACACGCCCTGAGCGCCCACATCGAACGCCGTCGCGAAGCCCTGCTCGTATCCCTGGGTGGAGTCGTGGCAGCAGATGCAGCCGCACGCTCGGAGCTCCGAGCGCATCCACTCGGCCTCTTTCACCCACTCGGGATCATCGAGGACATCTGTGGGCGTCTCCGTCTTGTATCCTGGGAACTTGTAGAAGCGAGCGCTCGTGGTCATGGCCACCTCACATGACCCATAGGCGTCGAAGGGCGTCCCGGACGGCGCGCACCCCTGAGCGTTCTGCCAGATACACACCTGCTCATCTCCCGCCTCGGAGAGCGTCACGCTCTCCTCGGGGATCGAGTGATCCGCCTCGAGGTCGAAGCACTCCTGATACGGATAGGTGTAGTGGCTCGCGAAGATCGCGCTCACGTCCTCCGAGGGGGGCTCATAGTCATAGTCGACCCGCGGCGTCGGCTCTGCGGGGGCCGTGTCGTCCGAGTCGGCGCATCCGGAGAGGGCCGCGATGGGCGTGAGCATGAGAAATACGACCAGGGTTCGCATGGGAGACTCCTTCGAAGGGGCGTGGCGTGTGGGAGGTCGGGGTCGTGGGGGCTCTAGGGAACCAGGTTCAACACGATGGGCTCATCGATGTTGATGGGCTCGCCCGTGAACGGGATCACCGCGCCGCCGAGTGCAGCACCCTCGTAGTCGACACCGGAGACCGAGACCCAGGTGAGCGCGCCGCCTCCGGGCATGTAGATGACGGCCATCAGGTGGCCCTCACCGCTCGAGGGCAGGTTCTCGATGACGACCGGCACCTCGGCGCCAGCCACGAACGGGGCGAGGTCGTCAGCGCTCATCAGCTCAATGCCCATGAAGCTCGGCGGTCCGGTCGGAGGAAAAGACGAGAAGAAGTGAACGCTGACCTTCTCAACCGGCTCGGTGATCCCGTCGGGGACGATCAGGGAGGCGCAGAACTGCTTGGCCTCGGTCACGGGGTTCTGCTGGCAGTAGCTGCCCCCAGCCGCGGTCGTATCCGAGGTGGCATCAGCGGTCGGGGAGGAGCTGGAGCTGTCTCCGTCGTCACAGCCGACGGCGAAGACCGCGAAGAAGAGGGCGAGGATGAGGATGGAATTACGCATTCTTTGTTTCCTATGGAGGCGTAGGGCCGACACGACGCCATCGGGACGTGTCATGGGGGGTCATTGGCTGTGTCCCAGGCGTTGGAGACGCGGCTCCCGGGCAGGGGAGACGGCCAGATCGCTTGGGCATCGCGACGCGCGGCGAAGTGTATACATACCCTGTGCAAACTCGTCTACACATTAATCGGGCCCGGACTGAGTACACCCCTGCTTCGGCGCT
The DNA here is from genome assembly GCA_937897815.1 of uncultured Pseudomonadota bacterium. GTDB lineage: Bacteria > Myxococcota_A > UBA9042 > PHBI01 > CALCNF01 > CALCNF01. Next base: position 4,761 of record CALCNF010000672.1, read on the forward strand.
GTACAGGAACAACTTGCCAGGGGATGGCTGGAGGGGTACGAACCCGCCATGACTCGTCCCGAAGTTCAGCCCCCGACACTCGTAGACGCGCCTGAGGCCCTTGAGGCGATGCTCAGCTGCCTGGAGGGCGTCCCGTATATCGCCATCGACTGTGAGATGGACTCCTTCTATTCCTATTGGGGGAAGGTGTGCCTGATTCAGGTGGGTGATGGGGAGCGGGAGTGGGTCGTAGATCCGCTGGCCGTGGACGTGCGCCCCATCGAGCGGCTCCTCGCCGACGGGGATCGGGTGAAGCTCTTCCATGATGCCGAGTACGACATCCGGCAGCTCAAGGCGGACTACGGGTTCACCTTCCGTGGCCTCTTTGACACCCGCGCGGCCTGCGCGCTGGTGGGCGTACAGGCCCCGGGCCTGGCCTCGGTCCTCAAGGATCGCTTCGACGTGACGGTCTCCAAGAAATACCAGCGCGCCGACTGGACCATTCGCCCCCTACCCGGCGACATGTTGGCCTACGCTCAGCTGGACGTCGCCTACCTGGTGCAGCTTCGAGAGCAGCTGGCCCAGGAGCTGGAGGAGCGGGGTCGAACCGAGATGCTTGAGACGGAGCACGCACGCCTCGAGAAGCTTGAGGCCGCTCCAGACCCCTATCCCGATGACGGCTACGGCCGCATCAAGGGCGGCCACAAGATCGATCCCCAAGCGCGCCGGCGGCTCCGTGAACTCTACATCGAGCGCAATCGCGTCGCGCGTGAGCGGGACCGCGCACCGTTTCGGACCCTGAACGACCAGGCGCTGCTCTCCATCGCTCTCGATCCTCCGGAGCGTCGAGATGACCTCCTTAAGCACAAGGGCGTCACGCCCCGAGCGCTCCGTCACGTCGCCGGCGCGATTCAGACAGCGCTGGAGCGAGCGAGGGAGATGCCTCCGATTGATCGATCCCCTCCAAAGCGCCGCGGTCTTCGCCTCGATGAGGACGCCTTCGAGCGCTACGAGGCCATCCGAAAGTTCCGCGCCCAGCGCTCTCGCGACGAGGGAATTGAGAGCT
>CALCNF010000673.1 GCA_937897815.1 uncultured Pseudomonadota bacterium
CGCCACCGAGCGACTCGGGATTCGCAGAGCCGTCGTCTCGCTAGGCGCTCGCGGGCTGCACGTCATGGAGGGTGGCGAGCGCGCTCAGGTGGGCCACGGGGGTGTTCTCTCTGCCTCCATGGGCAAGATCCTCGCCGGTCTCGCCCGGGGAGAGTCGCTCCTCGACATCGCGAAGACCGGGCTCGCACCAGACGGTGGAGCCCAAGAATAAAGTGGCCGATGGTACCCGGGGGCTGGTCACCATCGGCCAGGGCGCCCTCGCAATGTCCGTGACAGGAATGGACATGTCGTAGGGCTCGGTTCGGTTTCGCACTCACCCAGGCCTGAGAGGGTTTGGACTTGTCGTCACCGCAACCACTCGTGATTGTAATGCTTCCGCAGGCAAGTTGCCAGCGTTGGGGCGCTTGATCGGCGATCCCCTCGGTTTCAAGATCCTCCAAAGGGTTCCAGCTATGACACCAGATTGTCGCATTCGGTGGCGTTTTCAGGACGGAGCGGAGCTCGAGACCGACGGGTATCGGGCGCTCAATATCCTCGCCCATGCGGAGACCTATGAGCTGCGTATCGCCCAGGCGTGTGGCGGACAGGCGGAGTGCGGGACGTGCCGGTTTCGCCTGATCGAGGGCGAGCTCTCACCCATGGTCGTGGACGAGGCCCAGCTTCTGGAAGAGCACCGCTCCAACTTCGCCTCGGACGAGCGGCTCGGCTGCCGTGCTCGGCCACTCGGCGACCTCGTCGTGGAGCTTCGTGGTCGAGCGCCAGCCGACCTACGGGATGACGACCTCACCCATTAAGAGGGGGCGGAGGGCGTCCATATGGGGCTCGACGACGTGGTGATCGCACACCGCGATCAGGCCCGGGTGCGCGGTCGCTCCCCAGGCGATCGAGCAGCCGACCTCACGGGCGGCGTAGATGTCGTTCGAACCATCACCCACGAAGGCCGTCTCTTTCATGGAGAGGCCTCGATCGAGGGCCAGCTTACGGATCGCCGAGACCTTATGGTCACGGTCATAGGCCGTAGGTTTGCCTCCAACGATGGTCCCGTCATCCCCGAAGTGGATGGCGTTGATGTACACCGCGTCGAAGTGCACCTGTGGCAAGATCCGCGCTCGTATCATGTCGATCCCGCCCGAGACGAGGGCGACGGCGGCTCCCGCAGCGCGAAGGGAGGCGACCAACTCTATCGCCCCCGGTGTGGGCTCGATGGCGTCCACGATCGCCTCGATGGAGCCGCGGGTCGCGCCGGCCTCGCGCAGCATTTCAAGATCGGTCTGAAACCAATCCGCGTAGGAGAGCGTGCCGGCGAGGGCGGCCTCGATGGTCGCTCGTCTGCGCCCGGGGTCGCTTCCCAGTCGTTCGTGGAGGGTCTTCCAGATGGGCTCTCGCTGGTCGACGAGCGTTCCATCGAGGTCAAAGACAACAAGGGGATAGGGAGGTCGGACTGACAAGGCGCATCCCGTGGCATAAGGTGGGCCCATCATGACGACGCTGGCTCCACCGCTCAAGGCCTCGACCGCCGACCACGCGCTGAGCGCGGTCCTCGGGGACGTCCAGGCAGCCCGAGCGCGGGTGGTCTATCCCGAGCCGCTCCAGGCCACGGCTGAGGTGATCGTGGACGCGCTGGGCAGAGCGGGCATCGAGGCCCGCCTGGAGCTCACGCCCGAGCTCTCCTTTCGGGAGCTTCCAGCAGGCGAGGCCGCCGCGGGATGGGTCCCGCCCGTGTCCGAAGAAGAGGGAGAGCTGCTGGTCCTCTACGGAGGACAGCCCTGGCGTGACCCCTTCCCAGAGGACTACAAGGTCGGTATCGAGGCCATGAAGAACCGCGAAGCGCACCTCGCCCGCGGCACACAGATCTTGTTCATCGAGTGGCCCTATGGCGCGAGGAAGGACGCGGAGATCGACCTCAGCCCGTCCGAGGTCGCCGAGATCTTCGATCGGGCCATCGCGATCAACTACGAAGAGATGCGAAGCTGGAACGCGGAGCTGCTCACCGTCCTCGCTGGTAGCGAAGAGGTTCGGATCACCTGCCCCCATGGGACAGATGTGACCTTCTCCGTGAAGGACCGAACCTTTCGACCCGAGAACTGCCTCCTCGGGACCAAAGAGCCCGACGTGTATCTCCCTGGAGGGGAGGTCTATGTGGCGATCCAGGAGCGAAGCGCGAACGGAACTGTGGCCTTCCGACACGTCGGTGCGCCCCGCATCGGTCACTTCCAGGAGGGCATCCTCACGCGGGTTGTCGACGCGAACGGGCGCCCCGATCCGGCCCTCGCTGAGGAGCTGGGTTGTGGGTTTGAGCCCCTGTGCGAGTTCGGCGTCGGGACCAACAGCTGGTCACCGCCCTGGCAGATCGGAACGCTCTACGAGAAGTGCTCTGGAACGATCCACGTGGCTGTGGGAGGCAACAAGCATTTTGGGGGTGAGCGTGACAGCCCCCGTCATATGGATCTGGTGGTGCGCGACCCCGTCGTGTGGCTTGGTATGAAGCGTCTGCGGCTTCCGCGGGCGGACTGGAAGGAGACGACGTGAGCACCATTTTCTCGAAGATTATAGCCGGTGAGCTGCCCGCGGACGTCGTGTACGAGGACGACAAGGCGCTCGCGTTTCGTGACATTCACCCGGTCGCGCCGACCCACGTGCTCGTGATCCCCAAGCGGGAGATCGTCAACATAGGGGAGAGCGTCGAGGACGACGCTGAGCTCCTCGGACATCTCATGATCGTCGCGGGGCGGGTCGCGAAGTTGGAGAACCTCACGGACTTTCGGGTGGTCACCAACAGCGGCGCAGGCGCAGGCCAGTCCGTGTTTCACCTGCATCTGCACGTCATCGGTGGACGCTCGCTGTCCTGGCCGCCCGGCTAGGGGCTTCCACGATCAGTAGGGTGTGGGCGGTCGTCGCTGACCCGGAGCGACGATGGCCAGCAGGCGATCCTCCTCCGCGCGCATCGCAGCGGCCTCTTCAGGCGCGCCGTGATCGTGCCCCATGAGATGGCAGACGCTGTGCACCACCAGGAAGGTCACCTCTTCGACGAGGCTCCAGCCGTGAGCGGTCGCCTGCCGCGCGCAGGTCTCCAGGCTGATGGCGATATCACCGAGGGGGATGGGCGCTCCCTCCGGCCCGTCGGCGTCGGCGGGAAAGCTCAAGACGTCCGTCGGCTTCGGCTCCTGCCTCCACTGCTCATTGAGGAGCTGAATCGCGTGGTCATCCATGAGCGCCACACAGAGGTCACGGTCCTCCGCGCCTACGGAGCGACGGAGCTGCTCGGAGACCCGCACGACCGCCTCGACGAGCTCCTCGTCCTCGGGCTCTTCAAGCTCCCATAGAACGTCCACCGGCTCAGCCGTCATCGCGCTTCGCTTTCGCGGCCTCCGCGTCGTAGGCGCGGATGATCCTCATGACCAGGGGGTGGCGGACGACGTCCGCGCTCGTGAAATCGGTGAACGCGATGCCCTCGGTCCCGTAGAGGATCTTTCGCGCGTGACTCAGGCCGCTCCGCTCTCGATCCACCAGATCGGTCTGGGTGATGTCACCGGTGACGACCGCGTGGGCGTTGAAGCCGAGGCGCGTGAGGAACATCTTCATCTGCTCCTGCGTCGTGTTCTGAGCCTCATCAAGGATCACGAAGCAGTCGTTGAGCGTCCGCCCGCGCATGAAGGCGAGCGGGGCGACCTCGATGACCTGCTCGTGCATGAGCTGCTGCACGCGACTGGCCTCCATCATGTCGTGGAGGGCATCGTAGAGCGGTCGGAGGTAAGGGTTCACCTTCTCGGCCATGTCTCCGGGGAGGAAGCCGAGGCGCTCTCCGGCCTCCACGGCCGGGCGCGTGAGGATGATCCGCTTCACCTCGCGATTGGACAGAGCCGACACCGCGAGCGCCATCGCGAGATACGTCTTGCCCGTTCCTGCCGGACCGATACCGAAGGTGAGGTCATGGCGGCGAATATTATCGATGTAGCGCTTCTGGTTGAGGTTCTTTGGGGAGAGCCGCTTGCGTCCCGACACCACGAGGACCGTGTCGAGGAACACGTCTTCGATGCGGGCGCCGCTGGCCACGATTTCCGCTCCCCTTCGGATGTCCTCTGGGTACAGGCTGTGGCCTCCTCTCGCCAATTCGTAGAGCTGTCTCAAGACGCCCATCGCCACCGCGACGTCCGTCTCGTCACCCTCTACGAGCACCTCATTGCCTCGCCCCACGACCTCGACACCCAGGCACTCGCCCAGGAGCTTCAGGTGGGCGTCCTGGGCGCCACACAGCTCTCCAAACGGCTCTCGGAGTTCAAAGGCGATTACCTCGGAGACAGCGCTCATCGCTTCACCCCCTCATCTTCAAGGCGGAACCCGTTCTCATCAGCGAGGTAGCGTATCGATGCTCCCGTCGCAAGCGAGGGCTCATCCAGGAACCCGGCCTCCGTCAGCTCGGTGAGCTGGTGTGGAAACCGGCCGCGGCTGAGCTCAAAGAGACGAATCGACTCCTGGGTGTCCCGCAGATGGCTCATCCGCGCGGCGCTCTTGAGCTCCGCCGGAATCACGATCGCGGCCTCTTGCTTCGCGAGCGCGCTCACACCCTCGCCGAGGACCGCAAGAGCGGCGATCATCGCGAGGCTCGTCACTGTCCAGACCAGTCGCGGGAAGAAGGACGAGCGCTCCCGAATCTTCTCGCCGGGGCCGTGGGTCGTGACGAGCGCGACCAGGTAGGCTTGAAGCAGCTC
>CALCNF010000674.1 GCA_937897815.1 uncultured Pseudomonadota bacterium
CGAAATCTCATCCATCATCAAGCAACAGATCGCGGACTACGACACCACTGTCGATGTCACCGAGACCGGCACCGTGCTGACCGCAGGTGACGGAATCGCCCGCGTCCACGGCCTTGAGAACGCCATGGCTGGAGAGCTCCTCGAGTTCCCCCATGACGTCGTGGGCATGGTCCTGAACCTCGAGGAGGACAACGTCGGTGTGGCGCTCCTCGGTGAGGCGAACCGGATCAAGGACGGCGACACCGCTCGCCGAACCGGCAAGATCTTTGAGGTCCCGGTGGGTGAAGAGCTGCTGGGTCGCGTCGTCGACGCCCTTGGCAACCCCATTGACGGCAAGGGACCGCTCAACGCGACGGAGTCCCGTCGTGTGGAGCTCAAGGCTCCGGGAATCGTGACCCGTAAGTCCGTGGCCGAGCCGCTCCAGACCGGCATCAAGGTCATCGACGCCATGACCCCCATCGGTCGTGGCCAGCGTGAGCTGATCATCGGTGACCGCCAGACGGGCAAGACCGCGGTGGCCATCGACACGATCATCAACCAGAAGAACACGGACGTGTACTGCATCTACGTGGCCATCGGCCAGAAGCAGTCGACGGTCGCCCAGGTGATCGCGAAGCTCGAGGCGCACGGCGCCATGGAGTACACGACCGTGGTGAGCGCGTCCGCCTCCGAGCTGGCCCCGCTGCAGTACATCTCGCCCTACTCCGGCTGCACCATGGGTGAGTGGTTCCGTGACAACGGAAAGCACGCCCTCATCATCTATGATGACCTCTCGAAGCAGGCGGTCGCCTACCGACAGATGTCGCTGCTGCTCCGCCGCCCGCCGGGCCGTGAGGCGTACCCGGGTGACGTGTTCTACGTCCACTCCCGGCTGCTCGAGCGCGCCGCGAAGCTCTCGGACGAGATGGGCGGAGGAAGCCTCACGGCGCTCCCCATCATCGAGACGCAGGCTGGCGACGTGTCCGCTTACATTCCCACGAACGTGATCTCCATCCCCGACGGCCAGGTCTTCCTGGAGAGCGACCTGTTCAACCAGGGTGTTCGTCCGGCCATGAACGTCGGTATCTCGGTGTCTCGTGTGGGTGGTGCCGCCCAGACAGGGATCGTGAAGAAGGTGTCCGGTACCCTCAAGCTCGACCTGGCTCAGTACCGCGAGCTCGCGGCCTTCAGTCAGTTCGCCTCGGACCTCGACGCCGCCACCCAGCGCCAGCTGGCGAAGGGTGAGCGACTCATCGAGCTCCTCAAGCAGGATCAGTACGTGCCGATGCGATTCGAAGAGCAGGCGCTGATCACCTTCGCCGGCACCGCGCCGGAGGCGTTCATCATGGACATCCCGGTCCAAGACGTGCGTCGCTACGAGACGGAGCTCCTGGAGTTCGTGAAGGCGCGCCATAGCGACCTTCTCCAGGAGATGCGCTCCGTGGCGAAGCTCACCGACGACATCCGCGAGAAGCTCGTCGCCCTCCTGACGGAGTTCGGCGAGATCTTCGAGACCAGCGGGGAGTAGGGGTCAGCAGATGCCCAGCCTGAAGGACATTCGAAAGCGCATCGGCTCGGTGAAGAACACCCAGCAGATCACGAAGGCCATGAAGATGGTCGCCGCTGCCCGCCTGCGCAAAGCGCAAGAGGGTATCGAGACCCTGCGCCCGTACTCGTATCGTCTGAAGGACGTGATCGCCGAGTTGGCCTACCGGTCCGACTTCTCCGATCACCCGCTCCTTGAGCAGCGGGAGCCGAAGAACATCGAGATCCTCGTGCTCACCTCGGATCGTGGGCTCTGCGGCGGGTTCAACGCGAACATCAATCGCGCGACCAGCCGCTACATCAAGGAGAACGAGAAGGGGCACGAGAACATCGTCCTCGACGTCGTCGGCCGGAAGGGCAACGAGTACTTCAAGCGTCGCGAGACGCCGATCAAGAACTACTTTGAAGACATCGTGGCCAACGTGAACCTGGAGAGCGCGTCGACCATCGCCGAGAAGGTGATGGGCGACTTCCTTGAGGGCGAGCTGGACGCGGTCTACGTCGTCTACAATGAGTTCAAGAGCGCCATCACCCAGGAGATCGTCGTCGAGCAGCTGCTCCCGATCGTCCCGGCGAGCTACGACGACGACGCCAACGCGACCGACTTCATCTATGAGCCCTCCAAGGAGGCGGTCATGGACGCGGTTCTCCCGCGTCACCTCACGGTCCAGATCTACCGCATGCTCCTCGAGAGCCTCGCGTCAGAGATGGGCGCCCGAATGAGCGCGATGGACAGCGCGACCAGCAACGCAGGCGAGCTCATTGATCGCCTCACCCTTCAGTACAACCGAGCGCGTCAGGCCAACATCACGGCCGAGCTGATGGAGATCATCAGCGGCGCCGAGGCGATCAGCTAGAGCAGCGATCGGCTCAACGAGCACTCAACCCGCTTCCAGAGAGGAACCGGACATGTCAGCAGCAGAAAGCAATCTCGCCAATGGGCGTCTCACCCAGATCATCGGACCCGTCGTCGACGTGGAGTTCCCGGAGGGCGATCTCCCGGAGATCTTTACGGCCCTGCGCGTGACCAACGCCGCAATCGACGACCGACCGTTCAACCTCGTCCTCGAGGTGGCTCAGCACACCGGTGACCGATGTGTCCGCGCCATCGCGATGGACACCACCGAGGGTCTCGTTCGCGGACTCGCGGTCAGCAACACCGGGGCTCCGATCCAGGTCCCTGTGGGCAACGCGACCCTCGGCCGCATCATGAACGTGATCGGCGAGCCTATCGATGAGGCCGGCCCCATCGGTGAGGAGACCACGTCGTCGATTCACCGCGAGGCTCCGCCGCTCACCGACCAGGACGTGAACGTCCAGGCCTTCGAGACGGGCATCAAGGTCGTCGACCTGCTCGCTCCCTACCAGCGTGGTGGAAAGATTGGCCTCTTTGGCGGCGCCGGCGTCGGCAAGACCGTTCTCATCATGGAGCTCATCAACAACATCGCGAAGCAGCACGGTGGTGTGTCGGTCTTCGGCGGAGTCGGTGAGCGTACCCGTGAGGGCAACGACCTCTGGCACGAGATGATGGACTCGAAGCTCGCCTCCGGTGAGCCGGTCCTCACGAAGGCCGCGCTCGTCTACGGACAGATGAACGAGCCGCCGGGAGCGCGCGCTCGCGTGGCTCTGTCTGCGCTCACCGTGGCGGAGTACTTCCGTGACGAGCAGGGACAGGACGTCCTCCTGTTCATCGACAACATCTTCCGCTTCACCCAGGCGGGCTCCGAGGTGTCGGCGCTCCTGGGTCGAATCCCGTCCGCGGTGGGCTACCAGCCGACCCTGGCCACGGAGATGGGCGCCCTTCAGGAGCGCATCACCTCGACGAACAAGGGATCCATCACCTCGGTGCAGGCCGTGTACGTCCCCGCGGACGACCTCACGGACCCGGCGCCCGCTACGGCGTTCGCCCACCTCGACGCGACCACGGTGCTCTCGCGCCAGCTCGCATCGCTGGGCATCTACCCGGCCGTGGATCCTCTCGACTCCAGCAGCCGAATCCTCGATCCTCAGGTGGTCGGTGACGAGCACTACAACACGGCTCGTCAGGTGCAGGAGGTCCTCCAGTCCTACAAGGACCTCCAGGACATCATCGCCATCCTCGGTATGGACGAGCTCTCGGAGGACCAGCGCAAGACGGTCTACCGCGCGCGTAAGATCGAGAAGTTCCTCTCCCAGCCCTTCCACGTGGCGGAGGTCTTCACCGGAACGCCTGGCGTCTACGTGAAGCTCGAGGACACGATCAAGGCCTTCAAGGGCATCTGCAACGGTGACTACGACGACATGCCTGAGCAGGCCTTCTACATGGTCGGCACGATCGAAGAGGCCATCGAGAAGTCGGAGAGCCTCTAATGCAGCTGCAGGTGGTCACGCCCCAGGGAGCGAAGGTCGACGCGAAGATCGAGCAGGTCACAGCCCCTGGTGTTCTCGGCGAGATGAGCATTCTCGCAGGACACCTGCCGCTGATGACCGGCCTCGGGATCGGCCTGCTCCAGTACAAGGACAGCGCGGGATCGCACCACTTGGCGGTCAGCGGAGGCTACCTTGAGGTGGCTGACGACGTGGTGATCGTAGTCAGCGAGACGGCCGAAGCCCCCGAAGAGATCGACCTGGCGCGAGCCGAGATCTCCCGCAAGAAAGCCGAGAAGGCGATCGGCGACGCGGAGGATGGCGGCGAAGACTGGCAGATCGCGGTGGACAAGCTGGCGCGGGCTGAGAATCGCATCGCGGCAGGAAAGCTCACCAAGGCGCCCGTTCCTGTCTGAGCCGCTGCTCTTGAGCGGAACCGTCTGGGGATGACTCGTGGTCTCTACATCGGATACGATGCAGAGATGAAGTCTCTTACGCACCGCCTGCGGCCTCTCTGGGTCGCGCTCTTGCTCGCGACCTGTGTGTGGATTCCACAGGGATGTGGCGCGGCCTCGATGCACAAGGCCATGTCCGAGCGCCCTCCGATTGAGTGGCCCAGCGACATCGAGCGCGTCCACGTGATCCGCGCCGCGTCTCAGATTACGTACTCCATCGATGAAGAGGCGCTGCCGAACGACACAGCGTGGCTTCGAGACATGCGGGACCAGATCGCGCGTGGCCTCGAGAGCACCTCCAGCGCGCAAGGAGCTCCGCTACCGATACGATTTCGAATCGGCGTTGAAGGCCGGAGCGAGAATGTCCTGATCAGCGAGTGTCTCTTCGGGCTTGGCTGGTTCTACTGGGGCTGTCCAGACCGCAGGGTGTGGGCCACAGCGGACGTCATCCTCGACGTGAACGGCAAGCTCTACCAGGGAGCCGGCCGCGCAGAGAGCACGGTCCACGTCGTTTGGTACAACCAACCTGAGGTCACCAGCTCCGAGATGGCCGCGTATCTCGCCATCGTCGAGGCCATGCGCGCGGCCCTGGGCTCGACGCCTCACGCGCATCTGGTCACGAATCTCGAGCGGCAGGTCGCGCGGATGACGTCCCCGAGACCCGCTGAAAGGAGCGCCCCATGAGCGCACTTCGCGTAGCGGTTCTCTTGGGCTGTATGGCTCTGTTGGCCTCATGCGCCGTGAGGAGCCTGGAGCTCCGAGCGGAGCCGACGGGAGAGTTTCCAATCCCTTGGCATGAGCCCAATGGAGCTCGTCCAACGAAGATCGACAGGAGCGGAGCGAGTGCGTCGCCCGTGGTGACCGTCGCGCAAGCTCCCAGGCCGGCCCCCGCGAAGCCGAAGGCGAGCTCGGGGAAGATGCTCGCCGTCTTGACGCTCAAGGCCGACGATTCTTCAGGGCTCGGACCGGATCATCTGGCGATGCTCACTGATTTCGTGCGTCAGCTCGCCTTCAAGGCGGCGGGGCAGCACGAGATTATGACGAGCGAGAACATGGAGGTCCTGCTCAAGAGCCACGGAACGACGCTAGCCCAGTGCGCGGAGGCCTCTTGTGAGGTCGAGTTCGGCCAGCGGATCGGCGCGGACTTCGTCGTGAGCGGCGCGCTCTCAAAGCTCGGGAGCTACCTCTTTCTCAACCTCAAGGCTCATGACACCGGCAAGGGCGTGCTGTTGAGCGCCGAGACGGTCAAGGCGAAGAGCGTCGATGGCCTGGTAGAGGGGCTTGAGGCCGCGGCCTTCAAGCTGTTGGCGAGCCTCTAGGCCTCCGAGCGAACGGCCGTCGCGAACTCGGTCACGTCCTCGACCTCGGCGGGCGCATCCTCGGAGGTCTCCGAGGAAGCGGGCGCGTCCTGCACCCAGTCCACAGCGCCCATACGGCAGGAGCCATCGAAAGCGGCACCCGGCTCCACAACCAGCGCCGGCGTGACGATGTTTCCGACAAGGTGGGCGCCGGGCTTCAGCTGGATGGAGCTGGTCGCGTGGATGTTGCCGTAGACGATCCCGTAGATGATGACGGTCGCCACGTCGAGCTCCGCGCGGACCTCGGCGCTCTCACCGATGATCAGCGTGTCATCGCTGACGATCTCACCCGCGAAGCTGCCATCGACCCGCACCGTGCCCTCGAAGGTCATCTTCCCCTCGAAATGGCTGCCTCGACCGACCAGGGTGTTCACATCGCTCACGTGCTTCGAGCCTCCGACTGACGTTGTTCAACAAGAGGCTAGATCAGCGCTCAGGGATCCGTCGAGCGGGGAATGTCGATGGAGCCGGGAATACCGGTCGTCGAAGCCCTGTTGTGCACGGGTCTCGTGCGAGGTGCGGATGCGCATGGGATTTGAGCTTGACGATCCTGGGGGCATGTCTACGATGCCCTCTTCGTGATCTCCGGCCCCGAAGGGGCCGTCAGCCGAGACGGAGTGAGCATGATCGAGGTGAAAGGCCTTTCGAAGGCCTACGGCGAGCTGGAGGCCCTCCGGGAGGTGAGCTTCAGCATCGAGCGCGGGGAGATCGTAGGCTTCCTGGGCCCCAACGGTGCAGGCAAGTCGACGACGATGAAGATCCTGACGGGATACCTGCCCCAGAGCGCGGGCTCCGTCAGCGTCGATGGCAAGGACATCGGCGAGGACTCGTTGAGCGTGCGGGCGCGAATCGGCTACCTGCCGGAGAGCACGCCTCTGTACACAGAGATGCTCGTATACGACTACCTGGCCTACGTGGCGCAGATCCGAGCGATCACGAAATCTGAGATCCACGACCGCATCCTGGAGACGACCCGGCTGTGCGGCCTTGAGGAGCGCCTGGGGCAAGAGATCGGGACCCTCTCCAAGGGCTACCGCCAGCGCGTCGGCCTCGCCCAGGCCCTGCTCCATCGTCCAGACATCCTGATCCTGGACGAGCCGACAAGCGGACTGGACCCCAACCAGATCGTCGAGATCCGCAACCTGATCAAGAGCCTCGGTGAAGAGCGCACGATCATCCTGTCCACCCACAACCTCCCCGAGGTTATGGCGACCTGCAATCGCATGCTCATCGTTCATAACGGCGCGCTGGTCGCCGATGGAACGCCCGCCGAGCTTCAGGCCCGCGAGGAAGAGAACCCCCGTGTTCGCCTCGTGGTTCGTGGAGCCACAGGGGACGACATCGATAAGCTTCGCGACCTGGAGGGCGTCGAGGCCGTCGATGCAGGCGTGACCGTCGAGGACGGAGCGACCGCCTTCGAGGTGAGCGCCGTGAGGGGCCGCGACGCGCGACCGGCGCTCCTGGAGCTCGTGTCGAACCAGGGCTGGGAGCTGGTGGAGATCCACCGGCTGGTCCTCGATCTTGAGGGCATCTTCCGCAAGCTGACGAAGGACGTGTGAGATGAGTCCGAGAAACATATCCGCCATCGCCTCGCGCGAGCTGGCCTTCTTCTTCAACAGCCCGATCGCCTACATCGCCATCACGGTGTTTCTGGCGGTGAGCGGCGTCTATCTGTTCGTGCTCTACGACTTCTTCGGGGGCAACCAAGCGACCATTCGACCGCTGCTTGAGCAGATCCCCCTGTTCTTTATCCTCTACATCCCGGCCATCACCATGCGCCTGGTCAGCGAGGAGAAGCGCGCTGGGACGATTGAGCTCCTGAGCACCTGGCCCGTGACCGACACGGAGATCGTCCTCGGGAAGTTCTTCGGGGCCGTGGGCTTCATCAAGGTGACCCTGCTAATGAGCCTGGTCTTCCCGCTGATCGTCTCGAGCCTCGGCACCCTGGACCTGGGAATGGTCCTGGGCGGCTACATCGGGCTGCTGCTCCTGGGAGGCGCATACGCCGCGATGGGCTTGCTTACCTCGACCTGGACGAAGAACCAGATCGTGGCGTTCATCCTGGCCGTTCTGCTGTGCGCGTTCTTCTACGCCATCGACGGGATGGTCGCGAGCTTCTGGGAGGGCGGCCGCGACGCATTCGCCTTCCTGTCCTTCCGGGCCCACTTCGCAAACATCGCCCGGGGCGTCCTCGACAGCCGAGATATCATCTTCTACCTCTCGGTCATGGTCGTCGCCCTGGCGCTCTCGGTCCAGTCGCTCCAAGCGCGAAACTGGAAGTAGGGGGAGAACAGCATGTCTACACGCACCAAGCTACAAGGGAGCGGCCTGGCCGCCCTCGTCATGGGAGCCACGATCGCGCTCGTCGTGTTCGTGAACACCATATCTGGCGCCTTCTTCGGGCGGCTCGACCTGACGGAGAGCAACCTCAACACCTTGTCAGACGCCTCGAAGGCGGCCGTCTCGGACCTCAGCGAGCTCGAGGTGACGCTCTACATGTCGCCAGACCTGCCCGAGACCGTTCGAGACGAGATGGGGCGCGAGCGCGTCATGCGCGACGTCTCGCAGAAGTTCGTCGACCGACTCAATGAGTACCGGTCTTACTCGGATGGGAACATGACCATCCATCGTGTCACCGAGGACGTGGTGGAGCGCGCGCGCGACGCCAAGCTTCGCGTCTTCTCGGGAGACGAGGCCACGGCTAAGGGTGGCCGCCTGGAGTTCAAGGAGTACGTCCTCGGAGCGACCTTCCACTACAAGAGCGCCATGGAGGTCCTCCCCCTCGCCCTCTATCCCGAGCACTATGAGTTCGAGATCACCAAGATCATGGCGAGGCTCAAGGACAAGGTGGCCAAGTCGATCCTCATGAAGGACGTGCTCACCGTCGGCGAGACCCTGGCGGAGGCGGTCGCGACCTGCGCGGATGCGTACAAGGCAGCCGAGCCGACCGACGACGCTCCCACCAACCCGTTCGGCCTGCTCTCCAAGGAGGCCTCTCAGGCGCGGCTCACGGCGCTGACGACCAACGGCGAGGCTATTGGAGGAGCATGCGGGCCTCTGGGCGACGCGCTCAAGGCCGCGAAGGAGCTCGAGGGTAAGCACCCGGCCATGGATCACCTCACGCGCGTCGTAGACGTCTACGTTCAGACGCGCGGGCAGATCGCCCAGGTGCTCACCGGTCCAGAAGAGGAGCGGACCCGAGCGATCCAGGGCGTCGACCAGCTGGCGGCTATCTCGGCGGAGGTCGTGAACGCGCACGACACCCTGGTGGACTCCCCCGGGCGACGCTCGATCGGCTTTATCTGCGCAGGAAAGGCCTTCTGTCCCTTCCCTGATCCCCAGCCCCTGATCCCCAAGGAGCTGGAGGGCGTGATCGGCCAGAAGAACCCCTTCGCGACCCAGATCGTCGGTCAGCTCGGCCGAATGAGCGAGCGCATGAACATGATCCTGTCGAACATCGAGCGGAACCTGTTCAAGAAGAAGGGCTTCAACATCAAGCGCGTCGACATCAACCAGGAGATCCCTGACGACGTGGAGGCGATGGTGCTCTTCGGAGCCAAGGCGGACCTCACGGACTGGCAGCTCTACCAGATCGACCAGTTCGTGATGGGCGGCGGCTCCCTGGTCGTCTTCCTCAACGGTTGGGACGTGGCTCTGATGAACCTCTCTCCGAAGGGCGACGCGCGCGTGACCGCGCTCGGTAAGAACAGCTCAAACATCGGCGGGCTGCTCGCGTCCTGGGGCGTGAAGCCCACTGGGAAGCTCGTCGCCGAGCCCACCTCCAATGACGAGGTCACGGTCATGGCCCTGATCCGGCAGGGCGCGATGACCTGGCAAACCCAGCGCCAGTTCCCCTACCCCATCCTTCCGGTCCTCAAGGACATGGACGGATCCAGCCCTCTCGTGCGAGCCGTGAGCTCCATCACCCTCCCCTACACCACCAGCCTGGAGCTCTCCTCTGAGGCGGGGGTCACCGTCACGCCGCTGATCTCCACCTCGGCCGACGCGGTCGCCGTGGACATGACCGACTTCCCGCTTGAGCCCACCGAGCAGGCCACCAAGGTGAACGCGCTGAACGCGGACGGCGTTCAGGTCGTGGCCGCCGTCGCCACAGGGACGTTCAAGAGTCACTTCACAGGCAAGGAGGCTCCAAAGGCGCCTGAGAAGGAGACCCCGCCAGGACAGGAGAAGAAGGAAGAGGACAGTTCGACCGACGCCTCGCCTGAGCGATTGGAGCAAGGTGAGGGTCGGGTCCTGGTCATCGGGTCGAACCTGGGCCTCGAGGACCTCTCCCCCGGCAGCATCATGCCCGACTTCGATCTGGGCCAATTGACCGGAGGATCCTTCGAGGTGGTCGATCAGTTCCGAGGCTGGGCGGCCAATCTCCAGAACTGGGAGGTCCGACTGGGCCAGATTCAGCACACGCTGCCCGACAACATCCAGTTCCTGTTCAATGTGCTCGACTGGTCCATCCAGCAGGAGGCGCTCGTCGAGATTCGCTCCAAGCAGTACCAGCGGAGACCGCTTGAGCAGCTCGACGAGGACAGCCAGAGCCTCATCACCCTCGCGGCTATCGTAGGTGCGCCGCTGCTCTTCGTCCTCTTCGGGCTGCTCCGCCTGGGCGCCCGGAGAAAGCGCCGCCGCGGGCTCGCGGCGCTCGCCGGGAGCCGGGGGAAGGTATGAGCGGTTCGTTCAAGGGCCTGATGGCCGCGGTCGTGATCGTGGGCATTGTGGCCTGGTTCGCGACCCAGGAGGAGACACGAGAGGCGCCAAGATCCCTGTCGCTCGATGGCTTCGCGACCGCGGAGCAGCTCGAGGCCGAGAAG
>CALCNF010000675.1 GCA_937897815.1 uncultured Pseudomonadota bacterium
GATGACGCCGTCATTATCATCATCGATGTCACAGTCATCCGCGTCACCGTCACCGTCGGTGTCCACGCTGGCGACGAGCGGCGAAGCGTCCTCCTCGTCAGGGCAGCCATCCGCATCGTCGTCCGCGTCGCCGAGATCACACAGGCCATCGCCATCGGTGTCCGTCCCGTCCACGGTGACGTCAAAGGCGCCGCTCGAACAGTCGTCACAGCCATCCGCGTCGACGTCCGAGCAGAGCTCGGCGTTCGTCGGTGCGCTGTCGTCCCCGTCAACGACGCCGTCGTTGTCGTCATCGGTGTCGCCCGCGTCACAGAGCCCATCACCGTCGGTGTCCGTGCCATCCGAGGCTACGTTGAACACCCCGCTCGAGCAGTCATCACACCCGTCACCGTCTACATCGGAGCAGGCATTGGCGTTGGTAGGCTCGCTGTCGTCTGCGTCGACGACACCGTCGTTATCGTCATCGGCATCGCAGTCATTCGCGGAGCCGTCCGAGTCGGTGTCCACGCTGGCGACGAGCGGCGCGTCATCCACCTCATCGAGGCACCCATCACCGTCGTCATCGGTGTCCCCTGTGTCGCACAGTCCATCCCCATCTGTGTCCGTCCCGTCAGCGCTCAGATCGAACGCCCCACTGGAGCAGTCATCGCAGCCGTCCGCGTCCTGATCGGAGCAAGCGTTGGGGTTCGTGGGCTCCGAGTCTTCGTCGTCGACGACACCGTCGTCGTCGTCGTCCGTGTCGCCCGCGTCGCAGAGCCCGTCACCGTCCGTATCCGTTCCATCCGCCGAGGCATCAAAGGCGCCGCTCGAGCAGTCATCACAGCCGTCACCGTCCACATCGGAGCAGGCCTCACCGTTGGTAGGCGCACCGTCGTCACCGTCGGGCACGCCGTCATTGTCGTCATCCTCATCGCAGTCATCCGCGACGCCATCACCGTCGCTGTCTGCGCTGGCCACAAGGGGCGCCTCATCGACCTCGTCGAGACAACCATCGGCGTCGTCGTCTGTGTCGCCCACGTCGCACAAGCCGTCCCCGTCGGTGTCCACGCCATCGTCAGAGGTCGACGGGCCCGCTCCCGCGGCGCAGTCATCGCACTGATCCGCGTCCTCATCCACGCCGCAGACGCTCGGATCCAGCGGGGCCGTGTCGGTGTCATCCTCGACCGTATCTCCGTCGTCATCGGCGTCGCAGGCGTCTCCCTGCTGATCACCGTCCGTGTCCGTCTGGTCTTCATTGGCGAGACCCGGACAATTGTCGACGTCATCCGCGGCTCCGTCACCATCGTCGTCCTCGTCGACGCAGTCGGCGGTTCCGTCCGCGTCGGTGTCGGGGAAGTCATCGTCCGCCTCGCCGCTGCAGTCGTTGTCCAGCCCGTCACAGATGTCTTCGGCGGCATCGTCCGCCTCACAGACCATCGCTCCCTCCACGCAGGTGGCCGTCCCTGCGCACGAGCCATAATCGTTCTCTTCGCTCCAGCACTCCTCGTCGGCGACCTCCTCGTCGACCACCTCATCGCAGTCGTTGTCGACCAGGTCACAGATCTCCGCCGCGGGAGTCTCTGCGTCGCAGGTCGCGAGTCCGCCGTCCTGACACTCCGTCTTGCCCTTGCAGGTGCCATGCTCGTTCGTGACCTCGCACCAGGTCTGAGCCCCAAGCGAGATGAAATAGGGCGTGCACTCGCAGGAGCCCGAGTCCGCGACGCACTGGTAGCTCAGGTCCCCACTCTTATCCGCGACCTCGGAACAGCTGTAGCCGCTCGGACACGAGCCCTCCTCGCACCCCAACCCACAAAACCAGCCCTGCCCTTCGTACTCGACACAGCGACTCCCCAGAGAGGTGCCGCCGAGCGCACCTGTGCAGTCCTCGTTCTCCAGGCAAGGTCGACAGAGGTTCAAGGTCGTGTCGACGCAGATGTAGGTCACGTCACCGTCGCTGCCGACGGGCTTACAGGCCCAGCCCTCCGGACACTCGCTGTCGCAGGTCTTCGTGCACTGGTCGCCCTCCGTGGTTGGGACACAGTAGCCGCTGTAGCAGTCATCATTCTCGTCGCACGGCCAACCGAAGCCGCCCTCGGTCTGCGTATCCGGGGTCACGTCTGGCTCCGGAACGTCCAGCCCTCCCGTGTCCAGCACAGACCCATCGAATGTCAGATCCGCCTGAATGTCCTGGGCGGTGCCCGGGTTGGACTCCGAAGCATCCGAGCAGCCCACCAGGGTGGCCAGCATCACACACACGACTAAGCGATTCATAAAGCGCTCCTCCGGCTCGAAGCCCAACGTTCCCCAGCTACAAGCATTTCATGCGTCTCGGCCATCTTCAACCTCACCCCCGCGCTCGCCTCTCCAGGGGTGACGCGCGCGAAGCCCGCTTCCGCGCGCGATACGGTTAAGAAACCTGCCCCCACGCGCGGGAGGCCCCTGGGGACAACCGTGCCCCCTAAGCGCCTGTCCAACCCCGAAACCCTGGGGTCCCGAGACCCCGAACCTCAACGCCCTCTGACACAAACCTACCCAAAAGTAGAATAACCCTGCTGACTTGAGATTTTTGGCATCGGCATTGCAGTACCTCTCAGCGCACTCACCACCTCAGGAGTTGAGCCATGCGCCGCAGCTTGTTTCTTATTGTTCTCTTCT
Organism: uncultured Pseudomonadota bacterium; assembly: GCA_937897815.1. Taxonomy (GTDB): domain Bacteria; phylum Myxococcota_A; class UBA9042; order PHBI01; family CALCNF01; genus CALCNF01. The sequence continues at coordinate 2,635 of CALCNF010000675.1, forward strand.
CGTTCAGCCTCATGGGCTGCGAGGAACTGTTTACCGAGCGTAACTGGGCAGACGAGCCACAGTCGGAGCTGGAGACCGCGGGCCACGCCCTCGGCAAGGCAGACTGCGCGGACTGCGAGGACGGAGACGCCGACGGTGTCGGTGGGCTGTGCGTTGGCCTTCGCGGGAACGGCGCTCGGATCTTCTCCCACTTCGGAGCGCTCGCTCGTATCCACGAGCACTACGGCCTCATCAATGGCGTCGCGGGCGGCAGCTCGGCTGGAATCAGCGCCTTTCTCGTAGAGAGCCTCTATGCCAACCCTGAGGTCTTTCAGTGTGGCGATGCGCCGTGCTCGGAGGAGGAGGCCGCCCTCCGAATCTCCTTCCTCCTCAAGAGCATGGAGACGACCCCGGGACTCCTGGGTAAGACGCGAGCCGGGCTCGCGCTGCACCACCTCGCCGAGAGCGTCGGCGTCGCCCTTGGCGATGGATTCGGCGCGTTCATTCTCTCGGGCAACGTCTTTAAGGCCGTGGGCGCGGTGACGCAGCTCTTCTGGTCAGACAACTTCAAGGCCATGCTCGACGGCACCTTCCTCAACGTCATCCTTCAATCCCCCAAGAAGATTCACCACCTGAAGGAATTCGCGGCGACGCTGCAGGGCTTTGGCAAGTTCGAGGTCGAGGGACAGAGCATCCTCGTGCGCCCCGGCCTCGTGCGCTTCGAGTCTGTGGCCGAGAAGGTCGGCCGCCTCGGGAGCTTCTACGCCATGTACGGTCCTCAGGACACGGAGCGCTGGCGCATGGTCCTCGACGAGTGCACGCCGAACACCCAGGGGCTCCTGTGGAACGAGATCAGCGAGCGAATGACCAGCAGCGGACGAAGCTGCGGTCAGACGCTGCAGATGATGCTCGAGTGGTACATGGACGAGCTGAATGAGGACCCGACCGCGTACGAGAGCCGAATCGACGACCGGGTAGGAGCCTACCTCCCTAGCCTCGTGTCGACCTCAGTCGTGACCGGCTGGACGGCCATCGAGCTCGAGTGGGCTCAGCAGAAGTACCGAGAGGCCGAGTCCTACCAGCTGTCGCCCATCTACGACGACGTGCGCTTCGGATACTGGGGCGACCAGCAGGACCTGGACCGAATCGCGACCAACCCGATGGGCTACACGGACGCCAAGACGCAGCGATTCATGCCCCTCGGTCCCGCCACCTACCGGACCGCCCTCTCCTACTCGCCCGCGGAGCCAGGTCTCGCGACCGTGACCAAGATCGACGAGGACAACTACAACGCTGGCGGCTGGCCCGACCACGCGCCGAGCGCGGCCCTGAAGAACATGGGCTGCGAGCAGGTCATTCTCGTGACGCGACAGGGCGCAGAGGCGGGCTTCCGCATCAAGCTCAGCGAGGTCCTGGGCATGACGGAGGCCGACCGCAAGGCCCTCTACGATATCGGCTCTCCCGAGA
>CALCNF010000676.1 GCA_937897815.1 uncultured Pseudomonadota bacterium
CGTTCGCGTGCGTCGCCTCCAGAAGCACGGGGCAGGCGACACCCGCCTCGTAGGCCTGCAGCCAGCTGGCCGCGCACACGCACCACGAATCGCCGTCCTTCAGACCTGGAAACCCATGCTGAAGCGCCGGCGTGATCAGATCGTTGCCGCGCTCTCGAAGGAACTCCAGGAACTCGGTCGTGACCCTGGCGCAGACCGTGTGAGATCCCCGGTCGTTGCCGTCCGTGTTGCAGCAACCGTCACGATACCAGCCGGTGAGCGGCTCGTGGGAACAGCTGATAAGCGCGCCCCCTAGGGCGTTCACAGAGGGATGCATGGTGTGTTGTCCTGGAGAAACGGTTACCGGTGATGAGCGCGCGCTGAGCGCCCCCACACTTTCACCTCGAACCTCACAGGTTCGCAAGTGGTGTTCAGGCGACACTCGCGGCTTGAGCCTGACCCTGGCACCATGCGGGCATGCCAGACTCACCCCCCTCGGCCAGCAGAGGAGACGCTCTCCTCGCTCGAATAGCCAACAGCGGGTCCTCGATCGATCCGCTGCTACAGAGCGTGCGAGCGGAGTTGCTTCTACCAGACACCAATCACCCGATTTTTCACGGCGCGTGGGACTGGCACTCCAGCGTCCACGGTCACTGGGCTCTGCTTGTTCTCGGCGCTCTTCGAGGCCGCCGCTCGGATGTTCGATGGGTGGCCGATAGGCTCCGTTCAGACGCTTGGAGCCTTGAAATTGAAGGCCTCGTGGCCCAGCCCGAGTTCGAGCTGCCCTATGGCCGCGCCTGGCTTCTGGCCCTCGTGAGCGCTTACGAGCGGCTCACCGGCGATCGTGCTCTTCGTGCATCCATGTCCCCTGTCGTTGAGCAGCTCCATAGCTGGTGCACGTCCACGGCGCTCGGCCCCGAGACGCAGGAGTACCAGAACCCCTGCTGGCCTCTGCTGCACCTGTGGCGCTGGTACGACAAGGAGCCGGCCACTCGCCGGACCCTGGAGGAGCACATTCGCGAGCGATGCATCGGACACGACCTATCCCTGGAGACCGATCACGATCCGCCGGGGACCTTCTTCTCGAGATGGTCTCTCGTCGCCCATTTGCTCGGCGAGACCCTGGGTGACCGCGCCCTGTCCCAATGGCTGCGCGAGGAGAACGTGGATCCGACCACGCTTGAGCCGATCACAGAGCTGCACTCGGCGCATCACCTGGGCACGAACGGAACTCGGGCCTGGGGATTTGCGTCCGCATATCGGGCCACCCGCGACCCAAGATGGAGAGACGCCTATCTCCGTCACGTAGAGGCCTCACTCGCCCTTCATGAGACCTGGGCCGACGACCGTCACGCCTACAGACACTGGGTCCCGCAATTCACCCTTTACGCCATCCATCTCGCAGCGGAAGATTCGTCGCTGATGATCAGGGGAGAGGCTTCATGACCCGAAAAGACATGCTGCGTGTCGTCGTGAGATGGGTCTTCTCTCTCTCTTTGATCGCGGTCGGCGTGAGTCACTTCACCGATCCAGAGCCCTTCGTTGAGATCATGCCACCGCCCCTCGCGCCGTGGGCTCTTGAGTTGGTCTACTGGAGCGGGGTGTTTGAGATCCTCGGCGGGGTCGGCCTGCTCGTCGAGCGCACACGTAGGCTCGCCTGCTGGGGAGTGCTGGCCCTGCTCATCGCCGTCTACCCGGCCAACATCTACATGGCGGTCGAGGGCGTGGGCTTCGCAGGCCTGGAACCGAACCCGGTCGCTCTGTGGCTCAGGCTGCCGCTGCAATTCGTCTTCATGGCGGTGACCTGGTGGGTCTCCCGCCCCGAATCGGATGAGCGCAAGAGCGTGGAGGGCTGAGCGGATCATGGGTAGCCGCAGTAAGAACGCGACGCGCTGCTGGCGGTGCCGCATGCACATCGACCGCTGCGTGTGCGCCGCTGTGCCCGACGTGGACATCGCGACGCGCGTGATCGTGGCCATGCACTACCGTGAGTGGCACAAGACCACCGCGACGGCACCGCTGATGGCCCTGGCCGTTCCTTCATGCGAGATCCGTCTACGGGGCAAGCAGGGCACGACCTTTGACGCCTCCGGGCTCGATGATCCCAACCGGCGCCCTATGGTCCTCTTCCCTGCGGATGACGCGGAGGTGCTCTCCACCGAGCTGCTCGCCCGCGATCCCCGGCCCGTCACCCTGGTGGTCCCGGATGGGAACTGGGGCCAGGCCTCTAGAGCCGTGCGCAGGGAGCCCTCGCTCCGAGAGCTTCCGCGGGTGATCCTGCCCGATCTGGGGGCCACTCGGTATCGCCTGAGAACGGAACCGCGCTTGGGCGGCCTAGCGACCTACGAGGCCATCTCCCGGGCCCTGGGCATCCTGGAGGGGCCGGCGCTTCAGGCCCAGCTCGATCATCTCTTTGACGCCATGGTCGAGGCCACCCTGACGACCCGCGGAGCCTGACCTAGAGCAGCTGCGTCGCGATCAGGAAGACGGAAAGACCGATGGGGTAGATCAGGCTGGTGTTCGACATGTTGGAGGCCGCGAGGTTGTCCAGGACCTCCTGGGTCTCCTCGACGCTCTCCGGATTGCCAGCCTTCCTGGCGCTGCCGTACACCGCGAAGAAGGTGACCGCCTCAGGGAGGCTGGTGACCACGCCCAGGATCCAGCCAGCGATGGCCGGATGAATCCCCATCTGTTCGACGACCGCCTTCGTGGAGTCACCCAAGAAGATGCCCGCGATGGACACCAACGCCAGGGAGATCACACAGAAGATCAGCGCGATGGGAAGGCTGCCAACCGACTCCTCGGGTGGCGGCTCGTCGCTCTCGGCCATCTTCCGATCCACCCACTGATAGAGCACGAACAGGGCAAACAGGATCGGGATCACGGCCACATGGGTGTCGAACTCCCACTGCATCAAGACCAGAGGCGCTCCGATGCCGACAAAGGCGAAGCCCAGCTCGCTCCGAAACCGAGGCAAGACCAGGTCCTTCCACCGACGATGGAGCGTGACAGCGCTGAGCATGAGGCCGAGGTTGATCAGGTTGCTCGAGGCGATGTTCCACAAGCCAGCTTCCCACACCCCGGAGAGCCCGGCGGCGACCAGGGCGACCAGCTCAGGGACCGAGGTGGCGTATCCGGTGGCCTGTCCTCGAGCCTTGGGTGTCCACTTCAGGGCGAGCGAGACGCGGTCGAGGCCCTCGACGAGCCCGTACTTCACGATCGCGATGATCGCCACGGAGCTCAGGATCATGATCAGGATCGACACGCAGACACCTCAAGAAGCGGGTCGTGGGGTTACCATGGCTCGGCCTTGGGGTCGACATGAGACCCAAGGGGGTCGGGTTTTATCGCGCGCGCGCTCGTGTACTATGGGAGGTGCGTCCATCGAGGAGTCTCCATGAAGTCGTCACCCCTGAACCTGACGCGCTTGATCATCTTGCTCGCGCTCTCGTTGACGGCGTTGAGCGGCTGCTTTGAGGAGGCCGCCACATCGGCGGTGGAGGCGACGCAGGATGGCTCGGTCGAGAATGACCTGACGAGCGACACGGCGGCGAGCGACTTGAGCGCCGACGCCTGCACTCCAAAGACCTGCGGTCAGCTGGGCGCAGATTGCGGGGAGCTGGATGACGGATGCGGTGGCCTGCTGGCGTGCGGCACCTGCGAGGCTCCTGCGACCTGCAGCGAGCTCAACCGCTGCACGTGTGTTCCGAACTGCGTCGGGAAGGTCTGCGGAACCAACGACGGGTGCGAGGGTGTTTGCGCTGCGGACGCAGGCTGCTGCGAGCACGAATGCGAGGAAGACGGCCAGACCCAATGCGATGGCATGAGCGTCGTCACCTGTGAATATGAGATGGGCGGCGACTGCCTTGCGTGGTCCCAGCCAACGCTATGCGGTGAGACCTGCGTAGATGGCGCCTGTTGTACGTCCGATTGCGCGGGCAAGGAGTGTGGAGACGACGGGTGTGGAGGATCCTGCGGGACCTGCCCCGGGGCCGCGCCCACCTGCTCCGAAGCGGGGCTCTGCGTCACCGAATGCGTTTCCGAATGTGACGGAAAAGAGTGCGGAGACGACGGGTGTGGAGGATCCTGCGGGACCTGCCCGGGGGCCGCGCCTATATGCTCCGAAGCGGGCCTGTGCAGCGCCGAGTGTGTCGCCGCCTGCGAGGGGAAGTCGTGCGGCGACGACGGATGCGGAGGCTCCTGCGGCCTGTGTCCCGACAACAAGCCTGTGTGCAGCGCCGCGGGCGTCTGTGAGGCCGAAGGCTCCGGCTGCACAGACACCTGCGACTTCTCCGGGCAAACCCAGTGCTGGAACGGCACCTGGTTCCAGCAGTGCGGAGACTTTGATGTAGACCCCTGCCTTGAATGGTCGAGCGCCATGCCGTGTGGCGGGACGGGGAACTGCGTCAACGGTGGATGTGAGGAGGCTCCGAACCCACCCGCATGCGAGTTCCCGATGGCCCCACAAGAGGTGATCACGGGTATCGGTGCGACCGGCTCCGGGGTGTGTGATGCCGATACGATTCTGAGCAATGATGGAGCGGCCGCGGAGTTCTGGAGCACCCAGGACAACACCTACTCATTCAAGGGTCTTCACGTCACATCGTGCCGAGTGATCGACTTCGGGAGCGTGTGCACACCGGAGGACATCTGTGTTGAGGCGTGGGCCGGCGAAGCGGGATGCAGCGGTGACGACTGCTCGGGGAGCTGCATGAACTGCCTGTCGACCCATAAGGTTCAACTTGAGGTGTTCACCAGCGAAGAGAACACGAACGAGTCCTTTGAGTACGCCTACTCCATGCAGATCGACGACACCGCTGACCCTGGCACCTCGTTCTGCTACGGCGGCAAGAAGCCCATGCGCTACGTCCTCGTGTGTCGAAGCGGCTGCGTTACGCCTTCGACCTCGTACAACGCTTTTGTGGACTACGTCTGGCTGGAGTGAGCGGACGGCTCACTCGTCGGCTTCGGGCTCCAGACAGTCGAAGAGCCCCTTGTCGCCGTTGAAGCCACAGACCTTTCCGTTGGCCTCGCAGTCGATCCCCTTGAGCGACTCATCCTCACACCAGGTGACGATCTCCCCGTCGCAGATCCCGATGAGATCGATCCCCACGCACGGGTCGAGGGAGATCACACAGACGAACTCCTCCGGGTGACAGAAGAGCTCGACGATGCAGTCGTTGTCGCGGGCGCAGGGCTCCTGCGCCGTGGCGGTTCCCCGCGGCTCAGCCTCCTCGGAGTCGCACGCGGCGAAGGCCATCAGACAGGCCACCAAGATCCAGCTCGCTCTTCGACGCATCCTCGACCTCTCGTTCACAACAGAGCCGACGGTATCGCAGCCGCTCGTGGAACACTACAAGCCTCTACTTCAAGTCGAGAGGCCCACCCGTCGAGCGCGTGATCGTCGTCGTCACCAGCCGTTCACCCACGAGCGCGGTGCCAAACCGAAGGCGCGTGACGGCCAGGGCCACTCGATTGACCCCAGAGCTCTTCATGGCGGCCATGGCGCTGGCGGGGATCACGAGGTTGCCCGTGTCCTGGTCGGCTCCGCATATCAGGCCCAGACCAGCGGCGGTCTGGAAGGCCTCATCGAGCGGGCTGGCCGTCACGAGGATCGCCTCGCCTGTTCCCGCGTTCCAGCTGACGATCAGGTCCTCGGACGTCGAGGCGCTCTTGAACAGCCCTGTTTCGGGAGCCGTCAGCGACACGGGTTCCGGTACCTGTGCGACGATCTCGAACGCGCCGATGTCCGCGCCCCCCTCCCCTTTAACGGTGAGCAGCGCGCCGCCGGCCGGCAAGAGGCTCTCGAGCTCCTCATCGAGATTGGAGCTGTAGCCGACCCCATCGGCGCCCTCATCTTCCGGGCTCAGCAGGACCTCAGAGGTCGTCCCCAGCACCGTGATCGCGCCCGCATCAAAGCCCAGCTCGACCACCTCCGGAGCATCAGGCTCGGAGATGGAGGCCGCGCACGGCCCCCACTGGTCTGCCCCCTCATCGACCAGGCCGTCCACCGTCGCGACCTCTGTGAAGCGAGCCCCGGCGCCGGCGACGTTCAGGAAATCGGAGGCCAGCTCAAAGAGCAGCACCCCTCCACCCCAGCTCTCGGCCTCCGAGGCGTCAGGGCTCGGTTCAACGGCATCCAATGCGCTCACCTCCTCCGTGACCTCCACCTCAGCGGAGCCAAGGTCATCCGCGCCAACGTCGTTCACCAGCGAGGAGTCGAGCGGGTCAGACGGCGCGCCGTCATCGAAGAGCGAGCTCAAATCCATGTCCGTGGAGCCCAGATCGACGACGGCCCACTGGCCTGCGTCCGCCGGACCGACCGTCTCCGAGCCTTCGTCTTGGCCGCAAGCGGCTAGAGGACACAGGAGCAGGTAGACCAGGGAGAGCGCGTAACGCGTCATGGTGACCTCAACAATCGGGGGTGTTCGTGAGACTCGAACGACCCTACCTGCACTCCCCACAGCACTTCAAGGCGGCTCGGGCGACCTGTGCTAGGCTCAGTAAAACTCACCCCGGGACGCCATGGGAACCATCTATATCGACGCAGACGCCTGCTCCGTGAAGAAGGAGATCTACAAGGTTGCCGTTCGATACGAATGGCCCGTCCGAGTCGTCGCTAATCACTATATTCAGACGCCACAATCTCGCCTGATCGTGTGCATCATGGTGGGCAAGGGAGCGGACGTCGCCGACGATTGGATCGCGGAGCGATCGAAGGTGGGAGACGTCGTGATCACCAGCGACATCCCCCTCGCCGCCCGGTGTCTTGAGAACGGAGCCCGGGTCCTTGGCCAAAAGGGTCGTGAGTTCACAACCGAGTCCATCGGAGACGCCTTGGCGAGCCGAGAGCTCTCGCAGAACCTGCGCGAGATGGGCGTCGCCACTGGCGGCCCCAAACCTATGGAAGGTCAGGACCGCTCGCGCTTCGCGGGCAAGCTCGATGAGATCCTTGTGGCCCTCGACCGCGACTCAAGCGCCTGAGTCATGGCCGAGCCCCTGACCATCTCTCGCCGCATCACCATCCCGGCCACGGATCTGACACTAGAGCGGACGCGCTCCGGGGGACCGGGCGGCCAGCACGTGAACACGACGGACACGCGGATCCGACTCCGGTTTGACCTCCAGGGGTGCCAGGCGCTCCGCCCCGAAGTGAAGGCGCGGATCCGGCGCGCACATCCGAGCAAGCTGACCTCTGAAGGCGAGCTCCTCGTGGTCGCCTCCGCTCATCGCTCCCAGCACCGTAATATCGAAGACGCCCGAGAGCGGCTCGCCGAGATCGTCCGAGCCGCTCTGGTCGCCCCTAAGAAGCGGCGGCCCACCCGGCCGACGCGAGCCTCGAAAGAGCGACGCCTGGACGCCAAGCGTCAGCGGAGCGCCGTCAAGAGGGGCCGAAACAAGCCGCGTCGAGGCGAAGACTGACCCGCGCCTATTCGGCCGCAGGCTCCAGGGTGAGGTTCACAAAGGACCAGGTGTTCTCGCCGTGATTCGACAGGTGGAAGTAGACCGGTTCATCCGCCAGATACGTTCGCGCCGCTGTCCACGTCTGATCCACCACCTGAAAATCACTGGGGACCTCAATGGTCATCTCCCAGATTGTGACCGCGGGCTCCCCGATAGCGATGGCGAGCAGGTAGGGCCCCTCAGACTCTGTCTGAGCATACTGGACAAGCTTCACGCGGAACGTCTCGCCCACGGGGACCTCTGCGAGCAACGGCTGACCGATGGTGATGTAGCCGCAGAAGCTCGTGTCGATGTCGAAGAGCATCCCGATCGGCGTGGTCTCCGGACCATAGTCTTCCGGTTCGCAGAGCTCCTCTGCCGCGTCTTCTCCCCACCACGGGTCCATCGCTGAGATCGTCTTCGTCCACAACTCGTTATCCGCGAGGGCGACGGCCTCCGCCGAGACCGCCGAATCTACATCCGGCCAGACGTCCAGGGTGTCCGCGTCGTCCCCGGTCACGTCGCCAGCGATGACGTCCACTGTGGCGTCGCTCACCGGGGAGATGTCCTCGTCGACGACGTCCTCAGAGCCCCCATCGACGACATCGCTCTGCGGGCTGGGAGTCGGCTCCCCGCCGGCAGGCTCTTCCGAGGTTGCGCACGCGCTCAGGAAGAGCGCCGCGCACAGAGACAGTTGAATGAATCGCACCTGAACGGAGTGCCACCGCCGACAACCCATGTCAACGGCCGTCCAGCGGAAGCACTGGAGAAGCATGGGGAGGTTCAGCTAGAGTACCGCCATCGAGGAGCCCCCGATTTCTAACTCTCACACCACCCTCCCCCTGTCGCTCTGCGTTGGCGCGCTCGCGACCCTGCTCGCGGCCTGCGCGGGCGAGGACCCGGGTTCGCCACCTGCCCCCACTCCTGTAATGGACGCAACCGAGGTGTCCCTGGTGACCGACGGGTCGATTGCGGACGCGATCGAGGAGGTGGTGGACGTAAAGCTCGAGCTTCCGAGAGAGCTCGAGGACAGCTCTGAACCTGAGACCGTGGACATGATCTCAGAGCCCGACATCACGGACACCGATATCACGGACACCGACATCACGGACACCGACAGCGCGCCTGGAGACATCGACGACGCGGATGCGACCCAGATCTCAGATGCTGTGATGGACAGCGCCTCACCTCTGAGCGACGCCGACGTGGACGAAGGTCCCGACAGCGAGGTCGCGCAAGACGTCATCGATCCCCCTGAAGAGGACGCCCCCCCTCCGACCTTCGTCTGCAGCGACACCGAGCAGCTGGAGCTCTACACCTCCCGCATCGAGCCCCTGGTGAGCGGGAACGCCATCTCGAGCTGTAACCAATGCCATCTGTCAGGCATCGACCTCTCGATCTACGTCCAGGGCTCACCCTGCGAGACCATGTCCTGCATGGTCGCCCAGGGCTTCGTGGACCTCGCCCACCCCAAGGAGAGCCCTGTCCTCGCGCAGATCCTTCAGGCCGAGCCCCAGAGCGCCCTGATCACGAGCGAGGTGATCGACGAGGAGTACGAGGGTTTTCTAGAGTGGATTCAGTTCTCTGCGGCGTGTCATGAGCTCGTCTGTGATGAGGCCGAGGACGCTTGCGGGAGCGGCCCTGGAGAGACCGCTAACGTCCCAGAAGGCGTGCTCACGCCCCTGGGCTCTTGCGATGAGACGTCCCTGCTCGAGCTCTTCGACGATCGGGTCTACGACTGGAAAGGTCGCTGTCACGGCTGCCACGACGACTGCGAGAACGAGAAGTGGGACGCTCCCTGCTGGCTCGTTGATCCAGGAGGCGACGCGAGCCCTGAGGCCCTGAAGGAGGCTTCATCGCAGAGCATGTACAACCTCATCGGCATCGGGGCCTTTGATCCCTACGATCCTCCAGCTTCCCTGGCGCTCCTCAAGCCCATGGCGCTGAACATGGGCGGCATAGAGCACGGCGGCGGGGATAAATTCTATGACTTCGCGGACGCGGCCTACCAGGACTTCATGGTCTTCGCTCTCCAGTACGGTTCCTGCTACCAGGGAGTAGAGCCCTGGTGGCCCACCGTCACGATCGTGCAGCCCGCGAGCAAGGCTAAATTCTATGAGGGGGAGGCCCTTCCTGTGCTTCAGGGAACGGCCACGGATCCCCAAGACGGCCCCATCACAGACGACACGTCCTACCTGTGGACACGATTCGAGGAA
>CALCNF010000677.1 GCA_937897815.1 uncultured Pseudomonadota bacterium
CCTCGCCGACGTTCGGGATGTCCCGTGTGATCTCTTCCTTCCCGAGATTGGTGTCGCGGGCGGCCACTTCGAACTCCTCGATATGGATCGAGGTGAAGTAGTCGTCGCGGACCAAGCGCTCAGAGATGAGGATGGAGTCCTCGAAGTTGTACCCCTGCCAAGGCATGAACGCGACGACGGGGTTCTGGCCGAGGGCCAACTCACCGAGGTCTGTGGAAGGGCCATCCGCGATGATGTTACCCGCCTCGACGCGGTCGCCGACGCGAACAACTGGACGCTGATTGATGCAGCTATTCTGGTTGGATCGCTGGAACTTGTTGAGGTTGTAGATGTCAACATCGCCGCCGATATCACCGGCTTCAGAGCCGTCCGACTTCACAACGATGCGTGTCCCATCGACGTTCTCAATGTGTCCAGACCGCCGCGCAACCGTGGTGACTCCGGAGTCACGGGCCACCTGGCGCTCCATGCCGGTCCCGACGAGCGGAGCCTGCACACGAACCATTGGGACAGCCTGACGCATCATGTTCGCGCCCATCAGTGCGCGGTTCGCGTCATCGTTCTCAAGGAAGGGCACCAAGCTCGCCGCAACACTGACGAGCTGGGCGGGGCCAACATCCATCAGGGTGACATCGTTCTTGGAGATGAGTGAAAACTCACCGCGTACACGCGCAATCAGCACGTCCTGAGTGACTTCTCCGTTGTCGTCATGGGGAAGGTTGGCCTGTGCGATGACCTGGTTCTCTTCCTCGAGTGCGGTGAAGTACTTGATCTCATCGGTGACCACACCACCACTGACAACGCGGTAGGGCGTCTCAATAAACCCGTACTCGTTGACCCGTGCATAGGTCGAGAGCGACGCGATCAGACCGATGTTCGGACCTTCAGGGGTCTCAATCGGACAGATTCGGCCGTAGTGAGTCGGGTGAACATCGCGGACGTCGAAGCCAGCACGCTCGCGGGTCAGACCGCCAGGCCCAAGCGCCGAGAGTCGCCGCTTGTGGGTGACCTCAGAGAGCGGGTTGGTCTGATCCATGAACTGGGAGAGCTGCGAAGATCCGAAGAACTCCTTGATCACAGCGCTTACGGGCTTGGCGTTGATGAGATCATGCGGCATCAGAGCCTCGATCTCACTCAGGCTCATGCGCTCCTTGATCGCCTTCTCCATACGGACCAAGCCGACCCGGTACTGGTTCTCGAGGAGCTCGCCCACCGCGCGAACGCGACGGTTTCCGAGGTGGTCGATGTCGTCCACCTCTCCCTTGTTGTTCTTGAGGTCGATCAGGTACTGAACAACGAGGCGGATGTCCTCGCGTGTCAGTGTGGTCTGCTCGAGCGGCTCGTCGATACCGAGCTTGTGGTTGATCTTCAGGCGGCCGACCCGTGAGAGGTCATAGCGCTCAGCGTTGAAGAACAGGTTCTCGAAGTGCTTAAGGGCCGCATCGTAGGTCGGCGCATCGCCGGGACGGAGACGGCGGTAGATCTCCATGACCGCCTCTTCGGTGCTCTCGATCTTGTCGACGAGGAGGGTATCCCGGAGGAAAGAGCCCACGATGACGTTGTCGATGTAGAGCACCTCGAACTCGTGCACACCCTTGTCAATGAGCAACTGAAGCTTCTCTTCGTCGATTTCCTCGTTGCACTCGACCAGAATCTCACCAGTCTCCATGTCAACGATGTCCCAAGCGCTGACCTTGCCGAGAACGCGGCCATCAGCGACGGGGATAGAGCCGACGTGCACAGTTTGCTCGACGCCCTCAATCTCGCGGCTGACCTCCTCCAGCATGCCAGCCTTCTTCATCTTACGAATGACGGGCTTGAGGAACTTCTTGCCTGCTCGGCAGACGACGTTGCCGTCCTTGTCCGAGACGTCAACAGAGGCCTGCTGAATCTTGAGGAGATCCTCAGTCGTCTCCTTGGTCCAGGTGTTGGACTTCTTGTCGAAGCGCATGGTCTCGCGCTGGTAGAAGTAGTTGAGGAGCTCCTCAGTGGAGTACCCAAGCGCGCGAAGAAGCACGGTGGCGGGCAGCTTCCGGCGGCGGTCGATCCGCACGTAGAGGATGTCCTTGTTGTCGAACTCGAAGTCGATCCAGGACCCGCGGTTCGGAATGATCCGGGCGGAGAAGATCAACTTCTGGCTGGATGCCGTCTTGCTCTTGTTGACATCGAAGAAGATGCCCGGCGAGCGGTGAAGCTGGCTCACGACGACACGCTCAGTCCCGTTCACAGTGAACGTACCGGTTCCGGTCATCAACGGGATCTCACCGAAATAGACCTCTTGCTCCTTGATGTTCGAGACACTCCGAACGTCGGTCTCAGTATCCACGTCCCAGACCACCAGACGAACGGTGACCTTCAGGGGCGCCGAAAAGGTCATCCCGCGCTCACGGCACTCCTCGACATCGTACTTCGGCTCATCGAGCGTATAAGACACGAACTGCAGCGAAGCGCGGTTCCCGAAGTCTTGGATAGGGAAGACGCTCTTGAAGACGCCCTGAAGACCGAAGTCGGCGCGCTCTTCGGCAGAGACACCGAGTTGAAGGAACTTCTCATAGCTCTCGCGCTGAATACCGATGAGGTTTTGCGCGTGAAGAGAA
>CALCNF010000678.1 GCA_937897815.1 uncultured Pseudomonadota bacterium
CGGGTGCCTTTCGCGTCGCTGGGCACGCGGCCAGGAGCAGCGCCACCCCGATGAGAACGAGGGTCATAAGGGGGCGATTCAATCGGGGGTTCACGTGACGGTCTCCCTTCCCACAGCCCATCAAGGGCGCTCGATGATGACGGGTTCACCGGTCGCGAGCCAGCTCGCCAAGAACGCGCTGACCTGCGCTCGGACCCCGTCGTCGTCAAAGAACACGCGGTGCGCAGATGCGTCTCCCTGGGCGGCCGCTTGAATGGTTCCAGCCGTGACCAGCTCGGCCGACGATCCCACGGTCAGGCTCGCAGGAGCCTCCAGAGGATCCAGGCCCGAGATCGTATCGAGCACCGCGCCCACGGTCGGCGCGCCGAGGCGGCGGGCGAACAGACGCGCCGCCGTGGAACCTACGTTGGGATCCTCGACGCCGAATACGTTCAGCACGTGCTTTCGGTTCACGCCATCTGCCGGCTTACTCGCGAGCAGTTGGGCGTGGTTGACGGGGTCGACCACGTTCATGAAGGAGGCGAATCGAAGCATGGCAGGATGGTGTTTCGAGATGGACAGCGGGCCCTCATCATCGATCTCGCCCAGGGCCAGCGCGACACCGATCTGGGCCTCTACGGGCTCCACGCGGTCGAGCCACGTCGCGGCGACGTTGGCTCCGGCACCGGAGAGGACCACGAGGTCGACATTGGGATTGTGGGCCGAGCCCAGGCTGGCCAGGGTCGCGCCGTGTCCATGCCCGACCACCGCGATGTGCTCGGGGTTGATAGCGATCGCTTGGCCGGTCGGGCTCACCTCTGCGGTCCACGCGATGGAAGACATGGCTCGGATGACCTCCGAGAGGTCGGCGACTCCCTGAAGTACGTTTCCGCGGGCCGCCTCGGGGTTCATGAAGTTTCGCACACGCGGGAGGAGGGCCTGCTCGGAGTCTGCACGGTCACCGTGCAGCGGAGGCTCCCAGCTCACGACGATCGCGCCTGCGGCGGTGCCGTCGTGCTCCAATCCCGTGATCATGGAGGAGACCTGGTCGACCGCCGTCCGGTAGGTGTCACCAATGTCGGGCGCCACGACGACCAGAGGCCAGCCGGTCGGTGGCATCGCCTGGGTGTTGGAGACGGCCATGGATACACACACGCTCTCCGTAGCGGCGAGCGCTACGCTCCCGTCCTCAGCCAGGGGGATGTCGCCGCCAGAGTCGGGGCTCTCATAGGGTCGCGTGCCCCCCTGGACGACGGGAAGCTCCAGCTTGAAGTGGATCTCGTCGACGCCTGCTGGGCTGCCCAGGCAGCCACGGAGGTGGGCCACTCCTGTCGCTCCGTCATCGCAAGGGCTCACGGCGGCGCCCTCACAGAGCGTCGCCTGTGCAGGGGCGGGGACGGGGAGGGCGGCTGCGCTCTCTCCCACGGCGCGGGTGATGTCGCCCGGTGTTCCCGGAGTGAAGACCGCGGCGCCGACCACGCTCTCTGCGGGGATGGACTCGTCGGCCATGAACGAGCGCAGGTTCGCGTAGGTCTCCCAAGCGGGCGCCAGGGCGCTGTCCGAGGGGGGATCGCTCGCGAGCAGCAGCGCCAGGTCACTGTCGACGTTGAACTCTTCTCCGGAGGCGGTGGAGAGCCCCTTGAGGAGGATGACGGCGTACTGCTCGCCGGGCCGGAGCGGTGACTCAGGGGCGGTTCGAATCGCGGCCCACCGCGGGCAGACGTAACGCCCACCGCCTGTCGTTACGTACCAGTTGAACGAGGGGCCATACCCGCGAGCGACGCTGTCGGGCTCGATGTTCACGTAGCGCAGGGTCGCGGGCGCTCCCTCCTGATCCTTGCCTCGAAATGAGGCCAGGTCCATAGCGTCGCTGAAGCGAAACAGCACCGTTGGGGTTGTGGAGAAACCCCTCTGGTTTGCGGACACGTCGTCGATGAGGTTGGCGACGGGGTCGCGTCCGTCCAGGCCACCGCCGGGGCTGGGGAAGCCCGTAAGATCGATCGTTCCCGAATCGGTGAGGCGCAGATCCGAGGGGTACGGATGACGGAAGAAGTCTCCGTCGGTGCGCGACTCGAGCTCGAAGAAGACGTGCGGTTCGTCGTCTTCGGCGCATGTCCCGTCCTCGCAGATCATGCCGTTGGGGCAGGGGGCGGCTTCATCGCAGAGTTCGCCGAGGCCCGTCTTGGTGTCACAGTTGATCCCAGCCCACCCCTCATAGCCGTAGAATGGGCTGGGCGTGGTGCAGGTCCCATCGGAGGCGGCGCAAAATAGTCCGCCCAGGCAGTCCCGCGTCGTCTCGCAAGGGTCTCCCAGATCGCTTGAACCGCTCAGGACGCACGTCCCATAGAAGCCCGCTGAGGCGCAGACGTGATCCTTGGTGCAGCCATCGGGTCGCACGCAGAGCTCGCCAGGCTGAGCAGAGCCTTCTTCTGTGCAGCGGCCTTCAAGCCCGCAGACCAGTCCGTCGGTGCACTCATCGGAGAGGAGGCACGTCGTTCCTGCCGTGCTGGTCCCGATGGCCAGGCACTCGCCGTTGATGCACGCCAGGCCCTCGCGACACGCGAGCAGGCTCTCATCACAGTTGTCTCCGACCCCTGGCATCGAGGACAGATCCGGCGGCGGTGGCGGCGGAGCTGTGTCCGGCTCCGTGGTCTGGGCGTCGGGCACGGTGAGGGGTGGCCTAACAGCGGCGCCGCTGCCCCAGTTCTGGCAGGCGGCCAAGAAGAGGACGCTGGTCATGGCCAAACACGCGGCTCTCCAGGTCGTCAGATGCATCACTCTATTACCTTACCGCCAGCGGTCTCTTGGCCGCCAGCGCGAGGGAGGCTGGTGACCGTGAGTACGGGGGGCTCATGATCCGGGTCGCACCGGTAAGACGTGAAGTCGTCCACGCCGGCCTCGCGCATCACGTCGAGCACCAGGTGGGCGCCGCCAGTTCGGTGAGACGGGTGGTGTCGGACGAGCTCGTAGGTGGCGTCCGCGACCAGCTCGCTCTTGTACCAGTGCTTCGCGCTTCCCAGGCCGAAGTTCACGGTAGCCGCCGTCTCAATCGCCGTCTCGGGCCACAGGGCGTGGGCCGCGATGTTGTCCGCGCGGTGCTCCTCGGCGAGGCCCATGCACACCATGGTCATGCCGAACTTGCTGATGAGGTACGCCACCTTACCCGCCAGCGCCTCCAGCATGATCGGGGGTCCGAGGGCGATGTAGTGCCCGCCGCCGGCGGCCTTCATGTGAGGCAGCGCGTAGTGCGCGAGGGCGTAGGCGCCGCGCGCGTTCACGTCCATGACCAGGTCGAACTTTCGAACCGGGGTGTCAGCGATGGGCTTCCACCACAGGGCGCCAGCGTTGTGAATCGTGATGTCGAGGCGCCCGAAGCGCTCCACCGTCGCGGTGACCGCCGCCTCCACCTGGGCCTCGTCCCGGACGTCCATCTTCACGAAGTCCGCTGCGGCTCCCGCGGCGTTGCACGCCTCTACGGTCTCCTGGAGTGTCCCGGGGAGCTTGGGGTGGGGTTCGGTGGTCTTGGAGGCCGCCATGACGTGCACGCCCGCCTGGGCCAGACGGACGGCCATGGCGCGCCCGATGCC
>CALCNF010000679.1 GCA_937897815.1 uncultured Pseudomonadota bacterium
CCCATCATCATCATCCGGGCGACCCAGAAGAAGATGATGTCGAACCCGGTCTCCATGACGTCCGTCGGGTAGAAGGTCTTCAGGGCCTTCGTCTCATCCGGCCAGCCCAGGGTGGAGAAGGGCCACAGTCCGCTTGAGAACCAGGTGTCGAGGACGTCCTCATCCTGGTGGATCTTGGAGCTTCCGCAGCCCGCGCACGAGGTCGGATCGTCCATCACGACCGTGATGTGGCCGCAGTCGTCACAGAACCAGGCGGGGATCTGGTGGCCCCACCAGAGCTGGCGACTCACGCACCAGTCCCGGATGTTCTCCATCCAGTTGAAGTAGACCTTCTCCCACTCCTCGCTGAGGATCTTGGTCCGTCCATCGCGCACAGCATCGATAGCGGGCTGGGCGAGGGGCTCGATCTTCACGAACCACTGGTCGGACAGCATGGGCTCAACGGGGACGCCGGTTCGCTGGCAGTGGCCCAGGCTCATGGCGTGGTCCTCCACCTTCACGAGGAGGCCCGCATCGTCCAGATCGGCGATGACCTGCTTGCGAGCCTCGTAGCGGTCGAGCCCTTGATAGGCCTCGGGCGCGTTCTCGTTGATCGCCGCGTCCTTCGTGAAGATGTTGATCATCTCCAGGCCGTGACGCTTGCCGGTCTCGAAGTCGTTGGGGTCATGGGCCGGTGTGACCTTCACGGCGCCCGAGCCGAACTCCATGTCGACGAGCACAGCGTCGCCGACGATGGGGATCTTTCGATCGGTGAGCGGCAGATCGATCGTCTTACCGATCAGGTGCTGATAGCGCTCATCATCGGGATGAACAGCCACGGCCGTATCGCCGAGCATGGTCTCTGGGCGCGTCGTGGCGACCACGAGCCGCTCGTCCGAGCCCGTGACCGGGTACGCCATATGCCAGAGATGGCCGGCGACGTCCTGGTGCTCGACCTCCAGGTCGCTGAGCACCGTGTGAATCCCAGGTGACCAGTTCACCAGACGCTTGGAGCGGTACATCAGGCCGTCGTTGTAGAGGTCTACAAAGACCTTACGAACCGCCCGAGAGAGCCCATCGTCCATCGTGAAGCGCTCGCGCTCCCAGTCGACCGAGACGCCCATGACCCGCAGCTGCTCCGTGATTCGGGCGTGGTAGCGCCCCTTCCACTCCCAGACCTTCTCCAGGAAGCCCTCGCGGCCGAGGTCGAAGCGCGACACGCCCTCCTTCTGGAGCTCACGCTCGACGACCATCTGCGTGGCGATTCCCGCGTGGTCGGTCCCGGGCATCCAGAGGGTGTTGTAGCCCTGCATGCGCTTCGTGCGCACGATCACATCCTCAATGGTCAGGGTCAGAGCGTGACCGATGTGCAGGGAGCCCGTGACGTTGGGGGGCGGGATCATCAAGCAGAAGGGCTCGGCCTCGCTCTCATCGTCTGCACGGAAATAGCCTGCCTCCTCCCACACGGGATACCAGCGCTTCTCGATCTCTACGTGCTCATAGGCCTTCGATAGGTCGCTCACGTCGCTTCGTCCTTCTCTTCGGTCTCGGGGGCTGTGAGCCTCCGAATCTCATCCTCGATGTGTTGCTCGGCCAGCTCCGGCACGACCTTCCAAGCGATGGGCTCGACGAGGGAGCCCAGGAGCTCGCGGCCGCCGTCCTCAAATCGCTCGTCGATCGCCGCCCGAGCCGCGGCTTGTAGCGCGACTCTGGCCTCCTGACCAAGATCGAAGGTGCTCTCTGCGAGCACCCCGGGTAACGCGTCGGCGATCGCTCGATCTGCCGCCTCCCGAAGCGGCGCCTCTGCGAGGGCGCCCAGGACGCCCACGAGCGCGCTCTGGACGACCTCGTGGATCCGGGCCTCTACAGCCCGCGTCACGGCCTGCTCGAGGGCGTCGCCCGTGAGCGACAGCGCGACCTCAGAGGACTCGCCAGGGGCCGCGCCCCCTGGAGTCTCCGCCGCCTTTGTCCCCCGCAGCCCTAGAAGACCTCGAACCCGCTCGCGAAGATCGTGCTGCTCAAAGGGCTTGCTTAAGACGTCGTGAATCCCGAGCTGCGTCATTCGCTCCAGGTCGGGAGCCTCGTGATCATTGAGCACGAGCAGGATCGGGACGCGCTCGCCTCCGTCCAGTCCCCGCAGGACCGCTGCCAGCTCGTATCCGTCGACGCCTGGAAGAGACGCGTCGACGATCAACAGAGCCGGCACCGCGCTGCGCAGATCCTGAAGCGCCGAGGCGCCGTCGCCGAAGCACGCGCTCACCACCTCCTCCTCACCGAGCGTGACGGTGATCAGGCGCTGCAACGTAGGGCTTCGCTCCGCGACCAGGACTCTTGGCTTCACAGCGAGCTATATACCGCGCCACAGCCCTATTGAATACGTCGATTCGACCCGACTACGCGGCGCGCTCCGCGGTCGGCGCGGGGGACCCCTCGGCGCCAGCCATAGGAGGCGCCTCATCGTTGAACCCGACCAGGTAGAGCCCGTCCTCGATGATCAGGTAGAACGCCGGGACCAACAGCAGGATGATGAAGGTCGCGAAGAGCACCCCGTAGCCCAGGCTGATCGCCATGGGGATCAGGAAGCGCGCCTGCAGCGAGGTCTCGAAGATCATCGGGAGCAGGCCGCCAAAGGTGGTGAGCGACGTGAGCACGATCGGCCTGAAGCGGCGAGCGCTGGCAGCGTGGATCGCCTCAAAGGTGCTCCGCCCTTCATCACGATATCGGTTCGCCGCGTCGATCAGCACGAGGCTGTCGTTCACCACGACGCCCGAGACAGCCACGATCCCCATCATGCTGATGACGGACATATCGAAGCCCATCAAGATGTGACCAATCATCGCTCCCACCATGCCGAAGGGAATGGCCGACATGATCACCATCGGCTGCACGTAGCTCTTGAACGGGATAGCGAGGAGCCCGTAGACGACAAGCATGGCCAGGAGGAAGCCAAAGCCCAGGCTCTTCATGGTCTGCTGCTGCTCGGCCTTCTGGCCATCGAGCGACCATCCCAGGCCCGGATACGTGGCGGTCAGCTTCGGGAGCTTCTCGGAGATCACCTTGGCCATCACCTGATCGGCGCTTGCGATCTTCGTCTCGACGTCGGCGGTGACATCGATGACCTTCTTTCCGTTGTGCCGGGTGATGAACGTGTCCGCTCGGCCCTCGCTGACGCGCGCCGCGACGCCCAGGGGCACCTCGCCACCGCGAGGCGTCCGCACCATCATCGACTCCAGGTCATGAATGGACTCTCGCTCCTCTTCGGGCAGGCGCACGTAGACCTTCACCTCGTCGCGGCCGCGCTGAAGCCGCAGGGCCTCGGCGCCAAAGAAGGCGCTGCGAACCTGTCGTCCCAGGGCCTGCGCCGTCACGTCCAGGCTTCTGCCCTCGGGGGTGAGCTTGAGATCCAGGCGCGGCTTGGTGGGCGAGAAGCCGGCGTCGATGTCGGTGACGCCAGCGTAGGTTCGGAGCTCCTCAGCGAGCTCGGTCGCAGCGCTCTCGAGCACCCCGACCTCTTCGTGGCTCAGACGAATATGAATGGTGGCCCCGCCGCCCTGCATCATGGAGGACGCGAAGGTCAGGGTCTCCACGCCCGGGACCTCGCCGACCCGCTCTCGCCATCGCTCGGCGAAGGCCTGAGCCGTAAAGTCACGCTCTCCGCTGGAGACGAGGCGCACCTGGACGTTCGCCAGATGGCCGCCGGGCTGATCACGGACCATGCCCACAGGGCCACCCGTGGGGATACCCTTGCCGAGCTGGGTGTAGATCCCTCGGCTGGTCTGCTCGCCGCCCAGCTCCTCGAAGGTCGCCCGCGCCGCCTCCACCATCCGCGCCTCGAGCGCCTGGGTTCTCTCGACGGGAACGCCGATGGGCAAGGTCGCCTTGGCGACGACGCGATCGCTCTCGATCTTGGGCATAAAGGTGAAGGCGATCCAACCGCCCCCGATCCAGCCAAACGTCAGGAGCAAGAAGACGACGCCCGTGGCGACCGTCAGGTAGCGGTAACGAAGGATCCGCCTGAGGAGGTTCGAATAGGGCCCCGCGATGAAGCGCTCGAGGCCGCCTGAGCAGACCAGACGCGCGCGGTCGAAACCCCAGATCACAGGGCGCAACAAGAGACCCAGGAAGCCCACGATGGTGTAGAGGAGCGCCATGATGCCGCCGCTGGGGCGCTTCGACTGATGGGCGAGGTGCGCAGGAAGCACCCAGAGCGACTCCACGAGCGACATTCCCAGAACCGTGATCACGATGGCCGGGATCACGCCGAAGAGCTTTCCAGAGAACCCGGGCACGAAGAACATGGGCGAGAAGGCCGCCATGGTCGTCAGGATGGAGAAGCTCACGGGCTGGGCCACCTCGCGAGCTCCGCGCACAGCTGCCTCTAAGAGGGGTAAGCCCTTTTGTCTGAAGTGGTAGATGTTCTCTCCCACGATGATCGCGTCATCGACGACCATTCCCAGGGTCACGATGAAGGCGAACAGAGAGATCATGTTGATGCTCACGCCCATGAACGGCATGAACAGCAGGGCTCCACAGAAGGAGATGGGGATCCCAAGGGTCACCCAGAACGCCAGGCGAATCTCCAGAAAGAGGCCCAGGATCAAGAGCACGAGCCCGAGCCCCATGTAAGCGTTGCGCATCAGCAGATCGATACGCTGCCGATACATCTCGGATCGATCGTGGAGAACACCCAGGCTCATTCCAGGCGGCAGCTGGCCCTTGAAGTTCGCCATCACCTCGCGAGCGCCATCGGCCACGGTAACCGGCGTCTCGTCGCCGACCCGGTAGGCCTTCACCAGCACCGCGGGCTCGCCCTCAAAGCTCGCCGAATCATCGCTGTCTGCGAAGTCATCCCGAATCTTCGCGACCTCGCCGAGGGTCACGGCGACGCCCTGTCCC